>JASLQE010000101.1 GCA_030744635.1 Dehalococcoidia bacterium
ACTTCTCCACCATCTCCTCCAGCCCAGCATCACCCCGGTAACAGGTGTAGATGCGGTCTGATATGTCAAAGCCGGCGTTGCGGCGCATGTTCTGTAGCTGGTGCACCACCTCGCGGGCCGCACCCTCGGCTTGTAGCTCCAGTGAGAGCAGGGTATCCACCGCCACCACATAGCCCGCCTCCTCTGCCACTGAGAAGCGGTCACCCTGTCCTAAAGTCGCCTCGTCCTGAAGCGGCTCCACCGCCTTCACATTAAGCTCCTCCATCACCTGGGGCAGCAGCGGCTCCAGCAGGGGCCATTCCCACAGCCCCCGGGTCTTTACCAGCACCCGGCCCAGCGGCTGGCGCACCTTTATTTTAGCGGCGCTGCGGGCGGCCCGGCCCAGGCTGGAAGCCTTCATGGCCAGGCGGCTGCCCTCCATAAGCTCTTCGTCGATGGATGCAGTATCGGCGGTGGGGAAGTCGGTGAGGTGCACGCTCTCCGCTGCCCCGTGGTCTGTGGAGCGTACCAGGTTCTGGTACATATCCTCCGCCAGGAAGGGGGTGAACGGTGCCAGAAGCCGGCACACCGTGACTAGGCAGTGGTAGAGGGTATGGTATGCGAAGGCCTTATCCGCATCGCTCTCGCTCTTCCAGAACCTGCGGCGGCAGCGTCGCACGTACCAGTTGGAGAGGATGTCCACAAACTCCTCAATACGCCTCCCGGCACGGGTGGGGTCGTAGCCGTCCATATCCTCGGTCACCTGCTGAGTAAGCTGGTTCAGCTCCGATAGCACCCACCGGTCCATTACATGGGTGTAAGGGTCAGGGGGGCTGGCGGGGGGGCTCCAGCCGTCCAGGTTGGCGTAGGTGACGAAGAAGGAGTAGGTGTTCCACAGGGTGAGAATAAACTTGCGTACAATCTCCTGCACCATATCGGCGGAGAAGCGGCGGGCGTTGCCGGGCGGCGATCCGGTGAGCATGGACCAGCGCAGGGCATCGGCGCCGCTCTGTCGTATCACCTGCCACGGCTCCACCACATTGCCCCGGGCCTTGCTCATCTTCTCCCCCTGGGCATCCAGGATGTGGCCCAGGCAGATGCAGTTCCGGAAAGTGGGCTGGTCAAAGAGCAGCGTGGACAGCGCATGCAGGGTGTAGAACCAGCCCCGCGTCTGGTCCACGGCCTCGCAGCTATAGTCAGCCGGGAAGTCCCTCTGGAACAGGCTCTGGTTCTCAAAGGGGTAGTGCCACTGGCCCACGGGCATGGCACCTGAGTCAAACCAGCAGTCAACCACGTCCGGCAGGCGGACCATGCGGCCGCCGCACTGGGGACAGGTGTAGGTCACCTCATCAATGTAGGGGCGGTGCAGGTCAAGGTCGGGCTTCCAGCCTTTTACGCCGGGCCGGGAGGCCAGCTCCTCCCGGCTGCCGATACACTCTTGTTGGCCGCAGCCGCCGCACTCCCAGATGGGCAGGGGGGTACCCCAGAAGCGCTCTCGGGAGAGCGCCCAGTCAACATTGTTCTCCAGCCAGTCCCCAAAGCGTCCGTGTTTGATATGGGCCGGATACCAATTTATCTGCTCGTTGCCGGCGATGAGCCGGTCCTTGTGGGCGGTGGTGCGGATGTACCAAGTGCGCTTAGCGTAGTAGAGCAAGGGAGAATCACACCGCCAGCAGAAGGGATAGGTATGCTGCATAACGCCGCTACGGAACATCAGGCCCCGGCGCTCCAGGTCCCGGATGATGTCCGCATCCGCATCTTTGACGAACTTTCCCGCCCAGGGATAGCTGCCGGAGAAGTACCCCGCCAGGTCTACCGGCTGGATAAAGAAGAGGCCTTTCTCCCGCCCCGCCTCGTAGTCCTCTTCGCCGAAGGAGGGGGCGTTGTGCACGATACCGGTGCCGTCATCCATGGATACGAAATCGGCGGTGACCACCGGGTAGCTGTTAGGGGCAGCGGCTGACTCCAGAGAGCCGTCCTCCCGGAACCTCCGTACCTCGGCGCCGAAGTCCCCCGGTGGGTAGAGCGGCCTGTAGAGCAGACCGGCAAGGTCTGCTCCACGTACCTTGGCAATGCCCTTCCACCTGCCCAGGTCGCCCTGCCGGTTGTGCTGCCCCCCTTCCGGTCCCAGCACCGCTGGTGCGAGGGCCTCGGCCAGGACCAACCTTTCTGCAGGTTCGCCCTCCTCCTCCATCCGCTCAACATGGGCCAGCACATATATGGCGTCCGGTGCCACGGCTAGGGCGGTGTTGGCGGGCAATGTCCAGGGGGTGGTGGTCCAGGCCATAAGGTATGTCCTCGAGCCTGTGCCCAGCATCAGTCGCTCAGCTACGCTACGGGCTTCAGGCGGCTGCCGTGACTCATCCAGGAGCTCAAGCTTGATGTGCACCGAGGGGTCCAGGGTGTTCTCCTGGTAGCCCAGGGCCACCTCGTGGGAGCTCAGGCTGGTGCCGCAACGGGGGCAGTGGGGTGTTACCCGGTGTCCCTGGTAGAGCAGGCCCTTGTCCCAGAGCTGGCGCACTATCCACCACCCGGACTCAACATAGTCATCCTTCAGGGTGATGTAGGGGTGTTCCATGTCCACCCAGAAGGCGATGCGCTCCGTCAGGGTCTCCCATTCCTTGAGGTAGCGGAAGACGCTATCCCGGCAGCGGGTGTTGAACCGGTCCACACCGTAGTCCTCTATGGCTGCTTTGGAGGACAGGCCGAGGGCTTTCTCCACCTCCAGCTCCACAGGTAGCCCGTGGCAGTCCCAGCCCGCCCGGCGCAAGGAGTAGAAGCCCTTCATGGTCTTGTAGCGGGGGATGACATCCTTGAATACACGGGCCAGCACATGGTGGATGCCCGGGCTGCCGTTGGCGGTGGGGGGGCCCTCGTAGAAGGCGAAGTTAGGGCCTCCCTGGCGCAGCTCCAGGCTTTTGGCGAAGGTCTGCTGTTCTCGCCACAGACGGAGGACCTCCTCCTCCAGGGCGGGGAAGTCGACCCGGCTGCCGATGGGTTTGAAAGCCAAAGCCGTCCTTTCCGTATGAAAAAAGTCCCGCCACCGATGGGACGGGATATCTACTCCAGAGGCGCGCCTGCTTTAGCTTACCAAGGCCTCCCTTTGGTGTCAACCCAACTCGGGGAGCAAGCTACCCTTGATGGGGCGACTTACCCTGCGGTACGATGGCGCAGCCGGAAGCGGCATCACTTCCAGAGGATACCGGAAGGGGGTAGCAATGCAGCCATCACCCTTCTCACTAGAGGACAGGGTCGCCATCGTGACGGGGAGCGGTCAGGGAATTGGCCGCGCTATCGCACTGGGCATGGCCCGGGCAGGGGCACACCTGGTTATTGCCGAGAGGCGGCAGGAATCCGCGGAGGCTGTGGCCGTCGAGGTCCGTGCCCTGGGCCGGAAAGCCATATCCCTGCCCGCGGATGTAAAACAGGCGGACCAGGTGGAGGGTATGGTGAGCAACACTGCGAAGGAACTGGGCCGCATTGATGTGCTGGTCAACAATGTGGGAGGTGGTATCAGGGCGCCGGCTATAGAGCTGGAGGAGAAGGCCTGGGATGTGGTGATGCGGATGACCCTCAAGACGGCCTTTCTGGGTTCCCAGGCAGTGGCCAGGCATATGAAAGACCATGGAGGAGGCGCTATTATCAATATCTCCTCCGTTGAGGGATTGCTCTCGGCCCCCCTGATGAGCCCCTATGCGGCGGCCAAGGCGGCTATCATCAACCTGACTAGGACGCTGGCCGTGGAATGGGCGCAGCACAACATAAGGGTCAACGCCATCGCTCCGGGCTTTGTGGAGACGCCTGGTGTCCTTCAGTACCTGACGCCCGAGATGAAAGCCGGGCGGGCCAGCTATGTCCCCATGGGCCGCTACGGGTAGCCGGATGACATGGTGGGGGCTGCCGTGTTCCTGGCCTCCGACGCGGCAACCTATGTCACCGGCCATACCATTGTGGTGGATGGCGGACTTACAGCCAGGCGCCCAGCGGACAACCTGATGGTATCGTAGCCTACGGGAATCAGAGCCCCCATACTCCTTATGGTTCGGTCCGACAGCGCTTGATAAATCGGAGTGTCGTAGCCCCTGGATCTGCTTACCGGGAGGGTTCAAGGGCAGAGAAAGGCGCGCATAACGACTGACCCCCACAGGGTTGACAGCCGGAGCGCCTCCTTCATATCATCATGGGGTGGCTGCCAGGACAAAGAAAGGGCCTAATACGGTTGTCATCGCCTGTAGGGTGCTGGAAGACATGTTCCGTCGGCACCCTGGGGATGGGAAGGCGCTTTTCCTGGAATACGGGCTGCACCGGACGCCTCAGAAGCTGGCGCCGACCCTGCAAGAGGAGATAGATAGGATACCGTCACCCTCGGTTGTTCTCCTGGGCTACGGACTATGCGGAAACGGCCTAGTGGGGCTGAGGGCAGGGGAGCATAAACTGGTCATCCCCCGTGTGGACGACTGCATCTCCATCCTGCTGGGCTCCCGCCAGCGCTACCTGGAGGAAACCTCCCGCCAACCCGGCACCTATTACCTGAGCAAAGGGTGGCTGGAGCGCGCCACCGATCCTTTGAAGGAGTACCAGTCCTACCTTCAAAAGTACGACCCCGAAACCGCCCGCTGGCTCATAGATACCCAGTATGGCAACTACCAGCGGCTGCTGTTTGTGGCCGCTGAAGAGGCTGATTTTACCGGATACGGTCCCTACGCCAGGCGCGTGGCCGAATTCTGCGGGCTGGAGTACCAGGAGTGCATGGGGGTGGACACAGTTGTTCGTAGCCTGTTGGCCCAGGCGGTACAACCACAGCCCGGCCCCGACTTTGTGGTGGTGCCTCCGGGTGGGGTGGTGGAGGCCAGCGTTTTCCTGGACTAGCCTGGGCCCGTATAGTGGTAGTTATCAGTCGAGCGTCAGGGGGCGTCTAACCTAAATGCGTGGCAGGCCCAGGCCCCGGATGGCCCAGTCCTTCTCGGGGAGAGGTTCAAACTCCAGGGAACGGGGCTCCAGCCACTCCATGGTCAGCCCTATTACGGCATCGGAGAGGACGATAGCGGGATTGCGGTATTTACCCGCCAGGTGGAAGGCCAGTTGCATCAGGTCGTGGGTCTCCTGTACCGAGGCCGGGGCCAGCACGATATTCTTGTAGCCACCGTGCCCCCCTCCCTTGGTAACCGATAGGTAGTCCATCTGGCCGTGTCGGGTGGTGCCCTGCCCCGGCCCTCCCCGCTGCACCAGGACGATCACGCAGGGCAACTCGGCATTGGACAGGTGGGACATGGTCTCCTGCATCAGTGACCACCCCGGGCTAGAGGTGGAGGTCATGGCCCACACCCCGCAGGCCCCGGCCCCGAAAAGGAGGTTTATGGCCGATGTCTCCGAGGGTGCCTGAAAGAAGACCCTCCCCTCCGGGGGGAATTTGAGGGCAAACCACTCGGCAACTTCGTTCTGGGGGGTGATGGGGTAGCCGAAGAAGGCCTTACAGTCGGCATGGAAGGCCCCCCAACCCACCGCCTCGTTGCCGATAGCCAGGAAACGTTCTCCCATAGTCTTACCCCCGCCGCAGAGTTTGCCCCAATTCTATAACCCAGTGTATCCCGGTGCAAATCCTGCCCGCCATGGTGCCATGGACGCCCTCTTGGTGACTGTTCAGGTGGGCGGCGTGACCACAAAAATATCCAAATCTCTGTTGTTTATGGCGCTCAAGATATCGTTGCGATGCCTGGTATCCGGTGATAGACTGGACTCCAATCAAACAACATGGGAGTGCTATCATGAGCGAGATCGGCCTGGCGGTCCCCTTCTATATCACGATGCTACTATGGCTGGCGAAGACGGTTATCCTGGCCTTCATCTGCGGGCTTCTGGCCTGGCTTGGTATCAGGGCCTTAGACGCTGTGACACCAGACATCCCGGCGAGGCAGCGCATCGGGGAGAGCCCGCTGGCCATCGGGCTTTTCATAGGCGGCTTCTTCATCCTGGCTGGACTGGTGGTCGACGGGGCAGCCACGGCACCGTCCGTTATCGGCGGACCTATCCTCTCGTACCTTATCGACTTCAGGCGTTTGGGCCTGGTCGCCGCCAGCTTCATTGTCAGCCTGCTTATTGTCCTGGCAATGTTCATCGTGGTGGACAGGATGACACCCCGGATACCATTCAAGAATGTGGACAAGGACCCCAACGCTGTGGGTGTCTTCGTCTTCGGGTATCTGGTCTTCTTCGGGCTCATCCTTCATGCGGCCCTCAGCTCTCCCATATGAGGTGACAATCTTTGCAATGAATAAAACACTGGTCACTACCGCATCGATTCTTATCCTGGGGCTGATGCTGGCCTCGCCGGCGATAGCCACATCGTCGGAGAAGTTTTTCGAGCGCGGGGGCGAGGTCTACGACAGTTTTGGCATCTCCCGCACCCGCTCCACCGGCGAGGACGGGTTTCTGCAACTCACCGAGAGTGGCTTTAACCCCATCATCGGCCGGGAGAGCCTAGGGGAAAACATTGATATTGCCTGGGAGATAGGCCGAGCCTTCGCCGAGAAATACCCCGAACCCAACCAGAGGGCGCGGCAGATTTTCTACTTTGTGAGAGACAAGGTGGTCTATGCCTCGGACATGGACGAGTTCAGCCGCGGGGAGTTCGCCCAGAACGCCGATGAGCTCGCCGGGGCCATCGTGGAGAACGGGGGGACACGCGGCGACTGCGAAGACGACGCCATACTCCTGGCGGTGCTCTATAAAGCGGCTGGCTTCCGTTCAGCTATTGTATTAGCCCCGGGCCACGCCGCGGCGCTGGTGCATCTCCCTGGCTACAATAAGGCGGCCCATGTCTTGACGCTGGAGGGCGAGGAGGGATGGGTCTGGGCGGAGGCCACCGGCGGCACTAACCCTTTGGGGTGGTTCGCACCCTCGCTCGCCGGCAAGCCCATGGCGGCACGAGAACTCTCCGGTGAGGGTTCCCCTGAAAAGAAGCTGACATATAGCCTCACTGCGGTCCAACGGAAATCATCTAGGGGCGGGTTCTCCCTTGGAGGGATATCGCCGTTCTTCAGCGTGATATTTGTACTGTGGTTGCTCTCCTCAGTGGTGCGGAGACCGGCAAGGAGACGAAGGTAGAGAACAAAGGCATTAATAACCCACTACGGGCCTGCGAGTGGTCTTGACAGCCAGGTGTTACGGTTACATGATGGGTGCTGGGAATGATGAGCCATGAGGGTTGCCCGATGCGAGCTGGAAGGGGGAATTCCGGCTCCGGGTGCAAAACTATGGAAAGGCGGCCTATCTGATGGCACAGTTTGACCAGCGCCCCACAGGGGCAGAGGTGATAGGAAGGGTCCTGAAAGAGGAAGGCGTTGACTATGCCTTTGGCATAGGTGGGGGTGGTTCCATCCAGATGATGTGGGCCGCATCGCAGTACGGGATCCGGATTGTGCATATGAGGCACGAACAGGGAGCGTCCTTCGCCGCCGATGCTTATGCCCGTTATGCTCACAAGCCGGCGGCGGTGTTCCTTTTCGCCGGCCCGGGAGCCACCAATGCAGCCAACGGCATTGCACAGGCCTATTTTTCCCGTAGTCCGATGGTGGTCTTCGTAGGCCAGCAACTTACACTGGAGGACCAGCGGGGAGCCAGCGCCGCTTCCTACGCGGCTCAGATGATGAAGCCCTATACCAAGGGGGCGATGCAGGTGATGGACGACCGTCTGCTCGCCTTCTACACCAAACGGGCCCTCCAGGAGGCGATGAGTTTTCCCCCGGGTCCGGTGCTGCTGGATGTTCCCCAGAACTACCTTATCCGCCGCCGCCCCTTCCGCGAACAGCGGGGCTATACCGAAAACTTCCTGCGAAGACCGCTGAGTGGTGGGGGTGGTGACCCGGCTTCCATTGAAGCTGCCGTAAAGCTGCTGCTAACTGCGGAAAGGCCAGTCCTTGTCGCTGGGGAGGAGGTGGGCTGGTTTGAAACTGGAGCCCAGCTCCAAGAGCTGTCTGAATTGCTCAATTGCCCGGTTATCACCCGGCGCACCGCTCGGGGCGCTGTTCCCGAGACCCATCCTTTGAGCTTCTATGGCCGGGTCCGCGGCCCACTCCTGAGGAAAGCAGATATGGCAATGACCATCGGCTTGCGCCTTGATTTCCTTGAGGGCTATGGGGACTGGGGGCGAAACGCTCGTTTCATCCAGATCTGTCACAGCGAGAATGACCTGGAGTTTGATGTTAGCACCGAGTTAGGCATTACCGGAAACACGAAGGCTATTTTGAAGCAGATGGTGGAGTGCGCCCGATCCCTGGTGAAGACTCCGCCGCCGCGCCGGGAGTGGTTGGAGACTCTGAATTCCACCAAGGAGGCAGATGACCGCCGTCTGGCAGAGGTCCTGGAGCGGACTGCTCACGAAACCCCCATCCACCCCGCCTATTTGGCTCATGAAATCCTCACCTTCCTCGATGACGATGCCACCGTTGTTTCCGACTCATTTACTGGCAGCCATTACCTGACGGAACGGCTTCGGGCCAAGATTCCGGGACAGATGATTGATACCGGGGAGTGGATTACGGTGGGCCATGGCATAGCCATGGGAGTGGGCGCCCAACTTGCCCGACCCGGCAAGCAGGTGCTGATCAACATGGGCGATGGCGGGCTGGGCATCGGTGGCTTCGACATTGAGACTGCCGCGAGGTGCAACCTGCCGGTATGCTATCTGATAAACAACAATAACACCTGGATGACGGGGCAGGTGGACATGTTCTATGGCGACTCGTTCGTGCTGCCCGATGGCAAAATGGGGGACATTTTCAAGGTCACTCCAAATGTGCGCTACGATAAGATGTTTGAGGTCTTCGGCTGCCATGCCGAGCACGTGGAGCACCCCGAGGACATCCGTCCCGCTCTGCAGCGGAGCTTCGCCTCCGGCAAGACGTCGGTGGTAAACGTGATGGTCAATCCCAAGGTATATCAACCGGGCATGTATCAAGACGGTCCCCGCTGGATGGACCCCTTGAAGATGCCCGAGGCCGGTCGCCGCGTTACCTTCCCGGAGCTGTACCGAGATAAAGAGTAGCCGGTGGTCAAGGCCATTGGCTTGAATATCTGGACCTGGCCTCCGCCACACACAATCGGCACGTTCCGCTGGCACTATAGCTCAATGGCCTCTCCATACTTGACCAAGCACAGGTCAACCTCAGGCACCTTCTTCATCAATTTGATAAACTTATTCGCCTCACCCAGAGTCTGTTCTATCAGAGGGAATTGTTTCAGGAACCCGGCCATTTCATCCGGATGGGGGGCATCTTCCGGCCGGGGGAAGTCATGGTAAGGCATCACTATCTTGGGGCAGATGGCCTCTACTGCATACACCGCCTGTTCCGGTGTTAAGCCCACCATAGAGCCGATGGGAAGGATGGCCAGGTCCGGCTTGAAGAATTCCCCCACCACGAACTTCATATCGGCCGTAAGTCCGGTGTCTCCGGCCACATACACCTTGTACCCGTCCTCAAATTCGATGACATAGCCCACGGCGGCTCCCAGGTACGTCGTCTGATTCTTCTCTATGTCGGAGAAACTCGAGGTGTGGGCGGCGTTCACCATGGAGTATTTTACACCTTCAAACTCAAGGCTACCCCCTTTGTTCATAGAGATAACATTCTGTTTACCTTGAAAGACAAGCTCTAGGGCCAGTTCCCAACAGGCGATGATAATAGCCTTACTGGAGGCCTGGCATACTTTATCCAGCCCCATCAGATGATCAAAATGGCCGTGGGTGACAAGAACGGCATCCACATCTGACCAGCAGGAGGGTTCCTGCCACTCTTTGGGACAGGTAGGGTTACCGTCTATCCACGGGTCTACAACGATGACCTTTCCTTGAGGAGACTCTAACCTCAGCATGGAATGGCCTAATCTAAGCAGCTTCACCGTCCCTCCTTTCCAACCTGAGCGGCTGTGTCAACATGTTAAGGTATTCTCTACCCCCTGGACAAGGTCATAACCTGATGGCGACCGGCTACAGTGTGAAGGCCTCTTTTGGAATCACGGACCTGGGGCTGTAGGGGTTAACTTTTCGTCATTTTGTTGGCAGCCGTCTGGTAGTAATCAGTGCATCTCGTCGAGTTCTTTCTCTATTGGAAAGCGGAAAGGTGTAATTGTGTACACATAATCATGGTGGTGGGGAAGGGGGGGCCTCCGTCGCCAGTGATAGACGAAAATGATGGGGTGTGTCTAACCCAGCCATCCAATCAGGTTCCAACCGGCATGGAGGGAGTAGCTGCCGCCCCCGGAGACAAGGGTCACATCCTCGGTGACATGAATCCAGTAGCCCCGTCCTGCTACCAGGTGACCTGCCCCCAGTAGTTGTACCACTT
>JASLQE010000102.1 GCA_030744635.1 Dehalococcoidia bacterium
TCAGCGGCTCTACCTGGAGACACTGGAAACAATCCTGCCTGGAATTGAGAAAATAATCATTGACCCGGAGGGAACGGGTAATGTCCTGCCATTCCTCCCGCTGCGGGATATGGGGGTGACACCATGAAGTTAGTCGCAATAGTAGTGGCCATCCTGGCGGTGGTCATCGTCATTCCCCAGACCCTGTTCACCGTGGATCAGACCAAGCAGTCTATCGTCCTGCAGTTCGGCCAACCTATTACCACCCACAGCACCCCCGGGCTGAAAGTAAAGACCCCCTTCCTCCAATCGGTCATCGCCTTTGAGAAGCGGATTCTCACCAGCGACCCCGGCGCCGGGGAGTACCTGTCCGCAGACAAGAAGCGCCTTCTGGTGGACCATGTAAGCCGGTGGCGTATAAGGGACCCGCTACGCTTCTTCCAGACGGTCCGGAACGAAGGCGGCGGCTCAGAGCGGCTTAAAGCCATCGTCTTTTCGGAGATGAGGGCCGAGTTGGCCCTGCACCCCATAGTGGACATCATCTCGGGGCAACGGGAGCAGATAATGGAGACCGTGGCCCAGCGGGTGCAGCCCAAGGTGGCCGACTTCGGTATTGAGATTGTGGATGTTCGTATCCGCCGGGCCGACCTGCCCGCCGAAGTGTTAAACAGCGTCTTCGCCCGTATGCAGGCGGAACGGGACCGCGAAGCTAAACGGTACCGGGCCGAGGGCGAGGAAGAGGCGGCCAAGGAAAGGGCCGACGCCGACAGGCAGCGCACCATCATTCTGGCCGAGGCCTACGAGGAGGCCCAGGTGCTAAGGGGCGATGGAGACGCCGCGGCCGTCAGCATATACGCCAAGGCCTTCACCCAGGACAGCGAGTTCTACGCCTTTCTCCGCAGCCTGGAGGCCTACGAGAAATTCCTGCCCCTGGACTCCAGCCTGATTCTCAGCACCGATACGGAGCTGTTCAAATACATCGTAAGCCCTAAAGTGCCGGAGCAGGAGTGACCATTACCAACCCCCGAGAACGGTGTTGGGGCCATCCGATGTGCAAAAGGGCTGCCCGTAGGCAGCCCTTGGCGTAATATGAACACCGTAACATTGCTTGCATAGCACAGAAATAGCTAAAGGGGGACAGATATAGTGCTACCTCTGGAGCGTTTCAGGGTGCTGGACCTGACGGAGGGCGGCTACAACCTAGGGGCTAAAGTGCTGGCCGATATGGGCGCCGATGTCATCCGCATTGAACCCCCGGGGGGTAGCCCAACCCGTCTCACCCCGCCCTTCTACCACGATGATCCGCAGCCGGAGAAGAGCCTCTTCTGGTTCGCTTTCAACCTCAACAAGCGAGGCGTAACCCTTAACCTGGACATCCCTGAGGGCAGGGGGCTGTTCCAAAGTTTAGCTAGCAAGGCGAATATTGTCATGGAATCATACAAACCCGGCCATCTGGAGGCGATGGGTATTGGCTATAAACAACTCAGCCGGCAAAACCCGGGACTAGTGGTCACCTCCGTGACCCCCTTCGGCCAAACAGGCCGCTTCTCCCAGTTTCAAGCCACAGACATAGTGTCCTGGGCGGAAGGCGGTATGCTATACCTATCCGGTGACCAGGACAGGCCACCGGTGCGTATCAGCTTTCCGGTGTCCGAGGTGGTAGCTGGGTCACAGGCCGCCGCCGGCACCATGCACGCCCTGTGGCACTCAATAAACACGGGGGAGGGGCAGCAGGTGGATGTCTCCGCACAGGAGGCGGTACTGTGGCTCTCTCTGATGGAACCACCCTACCCTGCCCTTACCGGCTATTCCCTTAGGCGCGAGGGCATTCACCGAGGCTTTGATTTCGTCACCTGGCGCCAGCTCTACCCCTGCAAAGACGGGCATGTGAGCATCTACCTCATGGGCGGCCCTGCCGGCGCTTTCTCCATGCGGGCGCTGGTCAAATGGATGGACGAAGAGGGATTAGCCACTCAAGACCTGCTGGAGAAAAAATGGGAGGAGTGGAGCCCAAGCGATCTCTTCCGCATGGGTGAGGAGAAAGCCCTGGAGGAGATACGGCAAGTGGAGGAGGTCACGGAGAGACTCTTTGCCCTCCATACCAAAGAGGAGATTTTTGACCGGGCGGTACGGGAACGCATCCTGATGGCCCCCTGCTACGACGCGGCCGACCTGGCAGGAGAAATCCAGCTACAGGCCCGCGACTTCTGGAAGGAGGTGGAGCACCCGGAACTGGGAGGCAACATCCTCTACCCCGGCCCGCTTGTCAAGCTCTCCGGTACCCCCATAGTGTTCCGTCGCCGAGCCCCTCTCATCGGGGAGCATAACCGGGAGGTCTACTGCGAAGGGTTGGGGCTATCCCCCCAGGAATACAGCAATCTCGGCTCCATCGGGGCCATATGATATGAGGTCAGGAGGAGACCAATATGGATACCTCTAAGCCCTTTTCCGGTCTGAAGGTGCTGGATTTCATGTGGGCCGTAGTGGGCCCCATGACCAGCCGCTATCTGGCAGAGCACGGGGCCACCGTGGTAAAAATAGAATCGGTCCACCACCCGGACGCAGTGCGCATGACACCACCGTTCCTGGGCCGCCAGGCGGGAATCAACCGAGCTCACCTAATTGCCGAGGTCAACGCCAATAAACTCGCCCTGGGCATCAACATGTCCAGGCCAGGGGCGGTGGAGTTGGTAAAGCGCATCATCACCACCTGGCAGCCTGACCTGGTATGCGAGAATTTCACCCCCCGGGCCATGAAAAACTGGGGGTTGGACTACCCAGCGGTGCGCCAACTCAAGCCGGATATAATCTACTATTCCTCCTGCCAACTGGGCCGGGGAGGCCCCCGCTCTAACTTCGCCGGCTATGGCCATCTGGCCTCAGCTCTGGCAGGTTACTTCCACCTCACAGGTTGGCCGGACCGGGGGCCGGTGCTGGCATACGGTGCCCTCTCAGATTTTCTTAGCCCCGCCGTGGGGGTCAGCGCCATCTTGGCCGCTCTCATCCATCGTAAGTTCACCAGTGAGGGCCAGCACATTGACCAGTCCCAGATGGAGGTACCCATACACTACTTGGCCCCCATGATGCTAGACTACTATGTGAACGGCCGAGTGCAGGGACGCGCCGGAAACCGTGATTCCAGCTTCGCGCCCCACGGTGTCTTTCCGTGCCAGGGCGACGATCGGTGGATAGCAATCGCCGTCACCAGCAACGAGGAGTGGCAGGCGCTAAGACGAGCCATGAGAGACCCGTCATGGGCAAAGGACACCCGGTTTAGCACCATCATGGGCCGTAAGCAGCACGAGGATGAGATAGAGGACAGGATATCCCACTGGACACAGAGCCAAACGGCGGAGGACCTCATGGCAAAGCTCCAGGGGACCGGCGTCCGGGCGGGGGTGCCCCTAAGCTGCGCCGATATGCACAACCACCCCCACCTGAAGGAACGCAACTTCTTTCGCTACTTGGAACACCCTGAGGGCGGCATCATGCCTCACCTAGGCCTGCGCTTTGTCCTCTCCAAGACCCCCGGCACCGTTGAACGCTGCTACGCCAGGGTGGGGGCCGATACTGAGCATGTGCTCAAGAACATGGCTGGATTACAGGACAGCGAAATCGGTGAGATGGCCGCCGAAGGTATACTTGAATGGTCTTGATGCACCCACCTTTTGACTCACAGCGAAACCCCCAGGAGGCCGAAGGCATAAGCCAACCGCCGTAAAGCGGTAGGCCGTATAATAGAGCCTTGCTTAATGAGAAATAGATTTAAAAGGGGGCACTATGGCTATTGCTAAAGAGCTAAAGCAGTACGAGACCCGCCCGGTACAGGTGTGGGGCAAGATGAAGGAGATGCGCCGAAAGCACTTTCGGCACATATGGCAGGCCCACGACAAGGGAGAGCTTATCACTGTTGGTATGAGTGAGTCGTTTATGGCCCTGCCTGCCGGCATGGGTAATTATGCGGCATCGTCATACGGGCCCTTTTTCACTGGCATAATGAGGGACCGCGCTCAAGCCATAAGAGTGTCAGAGGTGACCGAGGCTCGCGGCTACGGCCACGAAGTGTGCTGCGCCATGCGGGTACATATGGGGCAAGTCTTCTTGGGCATGACCACCAAAAGCCCTCTAAACGGTGATACAGTGGTACCGGACTTTGT
>JASLQE010000103.1 GCA_030744635.1 Dehalococcoidia bacterium
AGAGGACTGGCTGGCGTATCTCTGCGATCGTATTCCCCTCAAGCGTCCCGGTCGGCCGAGCGACCTGGATGGCGCGGTGGTGTTCCTGGCCTCGGACGCCGCCGCCTACATCACGGGGGAGGTCTTCCTGGCGGATGGCGGAGCACTGGCGGGGGGCTATGCCCCCACCGGGTCAGCCCCCCTGCTGTCCCTGGAGGGCAGCTTATGAGTGTAGAAGGACTCTTGCTGAGCGGGAGGAGGGCACTGATTACCGGAGGCCTCCACCCCTGGGGCCTGCCGGTGGCCGAGGCGCTGGCTGAGGCGGGGGCCACGGTCCTGTTGGCCACCCTGCCCGGCCCCGCCACCCGGGAGGTGGCGGGGAAACTGAGCGGAGTGGCCTTGCCCACCCGTCCCAGCCCCGCCCCAATGCGCCACACGGTGACCAGGGCTGTAACCGGCGGCGGCATAAATATACTGGTGAACTGCTATGATACCCCTATGGCCAGCCCCCTGCTGGATACCCACCCGGCCGCCTGGAGGCGGATAGTTGACGCCACCATTAACCCCGTCTCCCTGTGGTGCCGGGAGGTGGGAGGCCACATGCTGACCAACGGAGGCGGCCGTATCATCAACCTCGCCTCGGGGCTGGGGGAGCGGGGCCTGGGCAACTGCACCGCCTACTGCGCCGCCATGGCGGGGGTTATAGGCTTCACCCGGTCACTGGGCCTGGAATGGGCGGGGAAGGGTGTGGCGGTCAACGCCATGGCTCCATGCTGGTTTGAAGGCACACCGCTGGCCGAGGCCATGCCAAAGGAACGCCTGGCCCGGTTCATACCCGCCAAGCGCCTGGGCAGGTTGGAGGAAGTGGGTGCGATGGCCGTGTTCCTGGCCTCGGACGCCGCCTCTTATATAACGGGCCAGACCTACTTCCTCAGCGGTGGCGTAATGGCCCACGCCTGAGAATAATAAGGGAGGGACTATGGGCAAGCTATTCGAAAAGGTGCGCATCCGGGGCATGGAGCTCCCCAACCGCCTGGTGATGCCACCCATGGTAACCGACTACGGCAACGAGGACGGCACAGTATCACAGGCAATGATAGATTACTATGCCCGGCGGGCAAAGGGTGGAGTGGGCCTCATCCAGGTGGAGGCCACCTCGGTGGACTCCCTGCACCTCCTCTCCCGCTACCAGCTACGAATTGACAGCGATACCTACATCCCCAGCTTGAAAGCCCTCACCCAGGCCATCCATGAGAACGGCGCCAGGGCCTCCATCCAGATACACCACCCCGGCCGTCAGGAGCCGTCCTCGGTATCCCAGACCCAGCCGGTGGCCCCCTCCGCGGTGGCATTGCCCGTCCCCGGCTACGACATGCCGCGGGAGCTGGCAACGGAGGAGATAGCCGGGTTGGTAGAGAGGTTCGCCGCTGCTGCCGCCCGTGCCAAAGAGGCCGACTTTGACTCCGTGGAGCTACACGGTGCCCACAGCTACCTCATCTGCCAGTTCCTCTCCCCCCTATCCAACCGCCGGGATGACGAGTACGGCAGGGATACCCACGGCCGCAGCCGCTTCGCCCGGGAATGCATCGCCGCCGTCCGGGAGCGGGTGGGACCCGATTACCCCATCTGCCTGCGCATATCCGGCCAGGAGTTCGTGGAGGGTGGCCTCATCCTGGAGGATACCACCGTCATCGCCCGGCTGGCCGAGGAGGCCGGGGCCGATTTTATCAGCGTCTCCGCTGGCAACGGCATGGCCCGGCAGTGGAGCACACAATCGGTGCTTTCCCCCAAGGGCTGCCTGGTGCCCCTGGCCCAGGAGATAAAGCAGGCGGTTACCATCCCAGTGATGGTGGCGGGGCGCATAAACGACCCCGGCCTGGCCGAAGAAATCCTGGAGAGGGGACAGGCGGACCTGATAGCCATGGGCCGGGGGCTGCTCTCCGACCCCGACCTGCCCCTGAAGGCACGGGAGGGCCGTAGCAGTGAGATACGCCGGTGTATCGCCTGTCTCACCTGCAGCTACTACCGCTCCCGGGGCGGCCTGGTGTGCCTCATCAACCCCGAGGTGGGCATGGACGGCAAGACGGAGGACAAGGCCGCCGTCTCCAGGAAGGTGCTGGTGGTGGGCGCGGGGCCAGCGGGGCTGGAGGCCGCCCGTGTGGCCGCCCTCCGGGGCCATCAGGTGACCCTGTGGGAGGAGGCCCCTCAACTCGGCGGGCGGTGGAGCTGGCTACAGAGGAAAGCCATCACAGAGAGGCTACAGGGCCTCAAGGCCCTTGGTGTAACCGCTGAGACCGGATGTGACTGCTCCGCAGAAGCCATCGCCGCCGCCCAGACGGAGAGTGTCCTGATAACGGCCCGCCTGAGGCCCGTATTGCAGGAGGGGATATCTGGCGCCGGTGTGGCCCTGGTGGATGCCGTGCTGGAGGGTTCGGCTACGGTGGGGCGGCGGGCGGCGGTTTTGGGGGGCGGCAATACCGGCCTGGAGGCGGCCTTCTTCCTGACCAACCGGGGCCACCAGGTGATGGTGCTGGAGCCCGGCCCCACCCTGGGGAAGGGGCTGGAGGGTAGGCTCACCCCGCAAATCCAGGAGCGCCTGAAACCCAAAGGGACACGCTTTTACACCAACACCCGTCCGGTGAGCTATGATGGCAAGCGCCTGACCTTTGCCACCGGTGCGGGGCAGGAGACGGCCCAGGTGGATACCGTGGTGGTGGCCCTGGGCTACGAGGAGGACGACTCCCTGGCCGCGGAGCTGAAGGGGCGTGGGGTGGAGGTGCAATCACTACCGGCGTGCAGCCAGCCCTTTCTGGCCCACCCCGCCTCCGTGGAAGGAGTGGCCGCCGCCCGCCGCATTTAGGACCGGCCCTTCGTCCAACTCCAAGCTTCCCACCCACCCACGGAATTATTTTTAGGGGCTTGGCCCCCCAGATTAATTTGGTTGGGCAGGGCGGGTGGGATAAGAATGTCCGCACAAAGTCCTTTCTAACCCATTGACATGATAAGGATAAGGAGTATAATAGCAACAACAATACCAGTAATAAGACATCCGCCGCATAGGAGGAGGTGAGCAACGCCGGGAACGAGACAGTTCACCCTGGGTGGCCGGGAGTTGGTGGCCAGTGGGGAGGAGGTGAGGCAGGTGGTGAAGGGCGTGCGTCCCCGGCCCATTCGTCGTTACTATGTGGAGATCAACGGTACCCAGTTCCCGGCCAAGCAGGTGCTGGAGCGGCTATTGGAGGTCAAACGGGTAGGCCTCTTCGCAGCCGATGTCACATCCAGGGACGCCAACCGGGTGCTCCGTGCCCTGGGCTTTGAAGTCATGGCCCTGTCCAACCAAGGAGGAGAATGATGCTAAAATCGCCTCGTAAGCTTCTCGGCAACGGCAAGCTATATGCCGCCATAGATGTAGGTACTACCAAGGTATGCACCCTCATCGGCCTCCTGGAGGACGAAGAGATTTTCCGCATCATCGGGGTGGGTATCGGCCGCTCCCAGGGGATGCGCAAAGCCGTGGTGGTTGACCTGAACCAGGTGGGGGACTCGGTACGGGACTCAGTGCGGGAGGCCGAGCTTAGCAGCGGCGTCCGCATCAACTCCGCCTTCATCGGCGTCACCGGCAGCCACATCAGCTCCTTCAACACCAGCAGTGCCATCTCCATCCCCCAGGACCAGGCCGTCTCCGATAAGGACCTGCAGCGCCTCATGCGGCATGCCTGGGAGATGCGCATGTCCACTCAGAGGCAGCTACTGCACGCCGTCCCATCCAACTACAAGCTGGATGACCAGAGCGAGGTGCGGAACCCGGTGGGCCTGCACAGCTCCCGGCTGGACTCCCAAGTCCACATGGTCACCGCCGCCTCCCACGCCATCAACAACCTGATAAAATCGGTACGGAAGGCCGGAGTGGCCGCGGAGGACATAATCCTGGAACCCCTGGCCTCCGGCGAGGCTGTGCTGCGCCCCGCGGAGAAAGATGTGGGCGTGGTGGTGGTTGATATCGGCGGCGGCACCACGGACATCGCGATATTCAAGAACAACAGCGTATGGCACACCGCCGCCATTCCGGTGGCCGGGTACCAGGTGACCCGGGACCTGGCCTTCGGGCTGGGGGTGTCTTACGAGACGGCGGAGGCCCTCAAAATCAAATACGCCACCATGGAAGCCGAGCGCAAGGGCAAGCCAGTACCGGATACCATTGTGGAACTGGAGGACAACGGCAGTATCCCCTTCCGGGAGTTCCAAGAAATCCTTTCCGCCAGGGTGGAGGAGATGCTGGAGCTTATCAATGTAGAGATGGCGACCGAAGACCTGCACCAGGTGGCCCCGGCCGGAATAGTATTCACCGGGGGCACCTCCAAGCTGCCCGGTATTACCAATGTGGCCCAGCGGGTATTCGGGCTGCCCTGCCGGGTGGGTGTGCCCCGCAACATCAGCGGGCTGGTCCACATGCTGCATGACCCGGCCTTCGCCACCAGCGTGGGCCTGCTCTACTGGGGGGCCAAAAACTCCGACCAGGAGCTGCGCCATATGAACCGCCCCAGCGCCCTGACCCGCATGTGGCTCTCCGTACGCCGCCGCACCCCCTTCTGGCGACGGCTGTTCGGGCGCTGAGGTTCAGCCGCCGGTCTCCTCCGGGGGTTCGCAGTGGATGTTGACCACTGCGTTGGGTAGCCGGGTGCTTATGTCGACCTCCAGATGGTCGCACAGGTTGTGGGCCTGCTCCAGGGTAGCCCTCTTGTCCAGCACCAAGTGCAGGTCTATGTAGCGCATATTGCCGGATTTCCGGGTGCGCAACTCATGAAAGCCTACCATCTCCCGCCCATGTTCCATAATGGCAACAGCGATGATGCTCTCCTCGTCAGCAGGAAGCCGCTCGTCCAGCAGCCCGGCCCATGACCGGCGGGTGACATCCCAGGCCGCTTTTACGATAAGTCCGGCTACACCTATGGCGATGAGGGGATCCAGCAGGTAGAAGCCGGTGAGCCGCACCACCCCCAACCCCACCAACACCCCCAGGGAGGTATAGACATCCGTGGTCAGGTGCCAGGCATCGGCCTCCAGGGCCACCGA
>JASLQE010000104.1 GCA_030744635.1 Dehalococcoidia bacterium
GGGTGGGCGGGGAAGAAACATCTTTGACTTGTACCCCAAAAGCTGATAACTTTTAAACGCAAATGGCCCAGCCTGCTTCACAGCCCAGACAGCGCCTAAGCTCCAGCCAGGTCAGCATGGACAAGCTGGTGTCCCTGTGCAAGCGCCGCGGCCTTGTGTTCCCCTCCAGCGAAATCTACGGCGGTCTGGGCAGCACCTGGGACTATGGCCCCCTGGGTGTGGAACTGAAGAAAAACATCAAGGACGCCTGGTGGCGCGCCATGGTGCAGTCCCGGGACGATGTGGTGGGCATAGACGCCGCCATCCTCATGCACCCCCAGGTATGGGTGGCCTCCGGCCACGCCGAGGGATTCGCCGACCCCTTCTACTCTTGCCCGGCCTGCGGCCGTAACCACCGTGCCGACCATGCATATGACCTTATTTGGGAGAGTCCCTGGTGGCAGTCCTTACTTAACACTATGAAAGGGGAGAAGACCTCCGCCGAGTTCGCGCGATGGGCCAATACCGATGGCAAGAAGCTGGCCCCGAACCTGAGTCTGGTTAAGCAGCCGGAAGTAACCATATCTTGGATGGCAGATTTGCACCGGGCTTTTGGCGGCATTAATGCAGATTTCAAAGAACTCGTAGGTATGATTGCTGCCCATGGCGATGGTCGTCCGGGAGTACCCTGTCCCGCCTGCGGGCAAACCCTTCCCGAACCGGAAGCGGCAGCTCTTATGATGGAGACCTTCTTGGGCCCTGTTCGCGCAACCGCTCAGAAAGTATGGCTCCGCCCGGAGACCGCACAGGGCATATTCGTCAACTTCTCCAATGCTCTCAACACCACCCGCAAAAGGCTCCCCTTCGGCATCGCCCAGATAGGCAAGGCCTTCCGCAACGAGATTACCCCCGGCAACTTCATCTTCCGCAGCCGGGAGTTCGAGCAGATGGAGATGGAGTTCTTCGTCAAGCCCGGCACCGACGACGAGTGGTTCCGCTACTGGGTGGAGGAGCGCTTCCGTTGGTACAAAGGCCTGGGCATCCGGGAGGAGAACCTACGGCTGCGACCTCACGGCGAGGACGAGCTGGCCCACTACGCCCGCGGCTGCTACGATGTGGAGTACCTCTTCCCCATCGGCTGGTCGGAGCTGGAGGGCATCGCCAACCGGGGCGACTTCGACCTCACCCAGCACGCCAGCCACAGCGGCAAGGATATGAGCTACTTTGACGACGAGACCAGCCAGCGCTATACCCCATATGTCATAGAGCCTTCGGCGGGGGTGGACCGCTCAGCCCTGGCCTTCCTGGTGGACGCCTACGACGAGGAGCTGGAAAAAAATGAGATGCGGGTGGTGCTGCGGTTCCACCATGATATCGCCCCCGTGAAGGTGGCGGTGCTGCCCCTGAGCCGGAAAGAGCCCCTGGCAAACCGGGCACGGAGTATCTATGCCGAGCTGCGGGAGCACTGGACGGTGCAGTACGATGAGGCCCAGAGCATCGGGCGGCGCTACCGGCGGCAGGACGAGATAGGCACCCCGCTGTGCGTGACGGTGGACTTTCAGGCTCTGGAGGACAATGCCGTCACCATCCGCCACCGGGACGACATGGGCCAGATACGGGTGCCGGTGTCCGGGCTGGCCGAAACCCTGCGCAACAAGCTGGCCGGAGAAGACCTCATGGTCCTCCCCCCGGGCGGCGCGGTGTGGAAAGCGGGCGGGGATGATGCTACAGCCTGAGGCCAGCCAAACGGCAACCCTGAGCTTGTTGAAGGGTGCGGCGCCCATGCTTCGACATGCTCTCCGAACAGAGTGTCGGAGTCCGCAAAGCGGACAGCATGGCGCAGTGGTCAGTCGTTGTAGATAGGGGGTTGTTATGGGAATTGATGTTGGCGTGGTGAAGGTTGCATACCTTGACCGACCACAAGAACCAATCTACGAATTTTTACGCGAGTTGGCGTTTGATGCTGGGGACAATTCTTGGGGAGGTGCCTGGGAAGGTAACGCTTTCGTGGAGTACTACCGCATAGCGATGCTTTCCAAAGTGTGTTTGAGCTCTGCGTAGCTCCATCAGAATGATTGAGTACTACTGTGCTTGCTTTGCTTGTCTCCGCCGCTGCCGTTATGCAATAAGCGACATGGCCTGCGCAAACATGTTCTGTCTTCGGCTATGTGAAAGTGGTCCCTTAAAAACATGTAACCTATCAAGCGGTCCTTTAGGTTGAACACATGATGCGTCTCCTGCACTTTGCTGACCTACACCTGGGGGTGGAGTCCTACGGCTACCCCGACCCGGAGACGGGGCATAGCTCCCGCCTGCTGGACTTCCTCAAGGCCCTAGACTTCATGGTGGACTTCGCCCTACACGGGGATATAGACCTGGTGCTCTTCTGCGGCGATGCCTACCGCCGCGGCCACAGCGTGGACCCCACGGAGCAGCGGGAGTTCTCACAGCGCATGGTCCGCCTCGCCACCAGCGGCGTCCCCGTCTTTCTGGTGGTGGGCAACCACGATATCTCCAAGGCCCGCGGCAAGGCCTCCACGGTGGACATCTTCACCACCCTGCAGGTAGAGAATGTACATGTGGCCTCCCGCCCCGGAACCTACCGGGTGCCCACCCGCCGGGGGGAGCTGAGCATCGTGGCCCTGCCCTGGCTCAGCCGGGGCGCTATGCTGGGAAGGGAGGACATGCGAGGCCTCACCATGGAGGAGGTTGACCGGCAGTTCCGGGAGCGGCTGCGCAACATCATCGACACCTGTGCCACCGAGGCAGCCCATTCGGCAGGCCCTTCGTCAAGCTCAGGGCAGGCGACTCCCGCCATACTGGCCGCACACATTGCGGTTATGGAGGCCAAGCTGGGCTCCGAGCGGGAGTTCATCCTGGGCTCGGACCCCGCCCTGCCCGTGGCCGACCTGGCCCGTCCCCCTTTCAGCTATGTCGCCCTGGGCCACTATCACCGCACCCAGACCATAGGCCGGCAGGGCATCCCGGCGGTGTATGCCGGCAGCCTCCAGGGGGTGGACTTCTCCGATGAAGGGGTGGATAAGGGTTTCTACGAGGTGGAGATTGACGGCGAAGGCCCGGCCCATTTCACCTTCCACCCCCTCCCCTCCCCTCCCTTCCTCACCCTGGAGTTGGAGTTGGGCACCGGGCAACCCCCCCTGGAAGCGCTGCGCAACTTGCTGTCCGACTTGTCGGACTCCGCCTCCGCGGATGGATCCCGCCGTTATCAGATAGAGGGGGCCATAGTGCGCACCCGTATCTGCGGGGCGGACCGGGAGACGGTGCCGGAGCGGGAGGTGGTGCGGATGCTGCGGGAAAA
Source organism: Dehalococcoidia bacterium (assembly GCA_030744635.1). Lineage (GTDB taxonomy): Bacteria > Chloroflexota > Dehalococcoidia > JACVQG01 > JAHKAY01 > JASLQE01. The sequence continues at coordinate 3,299 of JASLQE010000104.1, forward strand.
CTTCGGCGCATACTACGCCCTGCCCCCCACCCTGAGCGCCCGGACCCGTCCCACCCGTCTGGGCAACACCCATTCGGCCCAGGGCCTCTCCCCCCTGGACGCCCTGAAGCTCTACCTGGAGCAGAAACAGACCGATTCCGAGAGGCTGCGGGAGCTATTGGAGTACGGCCGCCGCCTGGTGGAGGAGGAAGAGACCAGCCAGGCCGCCTGAGACTTTGTTCCCGCCCGCTCCGAACGAAATATCGGAGTCCGCAAGGCGGGCCCACCCGGTAGTTTTTGTTTTATGGGGGATATGCCCCCCAAATTCCCCATCAGGGCAGGTTGATATTCCCTGGCGGCTTCGTCCTCACGCCCCTAAGGGGACCTAAACAGGATAGTGTATACTTTCATGAAATTCCATAGTTATCAGGCAGGAGTTTGTTAAAAACAGCCTGAGCCACTACCGCTTGACTGCCTGCCACGGAGGGTTGAAAATGAGGCCACGAGCGAGGAGAAGTATCCATGGCAGTAAAGATAGCCCTGTTCTCGGATTACATCTGTCCCTTCTGCTTCGTGGCCGCATCCCGGTTGGAGCGGATATCCAGGGAGGTCTCCCTGGAGGTGGTGTGGAGGGGGGTGCAGATTCACCCGGAGACCCCCCCTGAGGGCGAGCCAATGTCCGACGGGCTCCGGCACAAGCTGTCTTTCCCCGAGGGGTCGATTCAACATTTCGTCGTTGACGAGGGCCTGGAGTTCAGAGTGCCCTCGGTGGTGCCCAACTCCCGCCTGGCCCTGGAGGCCACCGAGTACGCCGCCGAGCAGGGCAAGTTCCCCCGGTTCCACCGTGCCGTCTTTGAGGCCTACTGGCAGCAGGACAGAGACATTGGCCGCGTGACAGTGCTGTCCGAAATCGCCCGGGAGGTGGGCCTGGACGCCGCCGATCTGGAAGGCTACCTGAAAAAAGGCGGGGGCAAGGCGCGGCTACAGGCCAATGTGGAGGAGGCGGCCACCTGGCAGGTGGTGGGGATGCCCACCTTCGTATTTGCCGGGCGCTTCCTTCTGGAAGGGGTACAGGCCTACGAGGTGTTAAAGCGGGGCGCCATCAAGGCCGCCGAGCCATAGGGCAGGTATATATGCTGCCTGTGGGGGCAACTGTAACCGGGACTACAGACCGGACCCGTTGTCATTGGTTATATAGGGATAATC
>JASLQE010000105.1 GCA_030744635.1 Dehalococcoidia bacterium
ATGGCCTGCCAAAGGTTGGTACCCGCAGTGGCTCCACACAACATCATACCAAGCCCTTACCGCCTGCCTGGCTCCCTGCAATGCGGTCCCTCTTGAAAACGGTGGCCCCGCCGGGCATCTCAGGACTCTCCCTCAACCACAAAACCGAGACCTCACCCCCTCAAGCACACCACCTCGTAGCTCTGTCTCACCAGGGGCATAATATCATCCAGACCATCAAGACTATTTACGGACAGGCGCACCCATGTGCGGTATAGCCGGTCGCCGCTGCGAAAAGCCGTGGCTTTGAACCGCCGTAGCAGCGCCTCACGATCCGGCTGTGGGAGCTTGGTAATCACGATGCCGTCGGTCACCAGAAAGGCGAACAGCTTGCCTGTGGCCAAATAGCACGGGACCCCGAACATCCTCCTGCGGCCCACCCCGGGCCAACCCAGCACCTCCTCCTCAAACGCCTGCCGCAGAGGCCCGCTATCGGCCTCAGAGTAGTATTTCACTCTTTGAAGCTACAGGGCAGGTTCCAGGATGAGTATCTGCCCCGTGAGGAGATTTCCGGCGGCAAACTCAACCTCGGTGTTTCCCACCTGTATCGCCTCCGGCCTGAGGAACACCAGATCATCCACCCCATACTTGGGGAAGTTGCACTTATCATTGCGGAAATGCATAGGGATGACCACGCCGGGTCGCAATCTCTCCCACAGCGCTACGGCTTCCTCCATCTCCAGGGTCGCCGCCGGGCCACCTGTGGGCACGAGCAACACATCTACCCGGCCGATGGAGCCCAGTGCCGCATCGTCCAGGGGGTGCCCCAGGTCACCGCAATGGCACAGGCGTATGCCGTCAACCGTGAAGGTGAACACGGTATTCTCGCCACGCTCCCCGCCGGATGCCTTATCGTGGTAGCAGGCGGTGCCTACGAACTCCACACCTTTGACCATATGTGTACCGGCCCCACTTACCACCTCCGGGTTCCCCTGAAGGTCTGCGGTATAGTTGTGATCCCCATGCTGGTGGCTGGTGGTGACGATGTCCGCCGCCTCTTTTACCGGGCCGTAGTTGATGAGCCCACGAAATCCGGCCTCATAGGGGTCGGTTACGATTTTGAGTCCGCTATCAGCTGTAATTAAAAAGCAAGCGTGTCCCAGCCATTTGACCTTCATCCCATCCTCCTGTTGTCATTGAGCAACCTATCTCTATCCCACTCTCTCTGAACAAAGCATCGGTCCGAAGGACTCCGGACTTCTTCGGAGAGTCCGCAGGGCGGACCCGCCTAGCGATTAATTTCTGGGGGCCTTGGCCCCCAAGCCCCCTTGGGTGCGACCGCTGCCCCCAACAGTCCATCTCTATAAGGTTTGCGGCGGATTTTCGTTACCCCAAACTCCGTTAGCCCATGGGGAGCTGGAATACCTATTTCTCGGTCATAGTCCCTTAGTTCCGCCGCCGGGTATTTTCCTTCAAATAGTCTACAATGGGGTCCATGAGGCTGCCGGCGGGGAAGACTGCATCCACCCCGTTTTCTTTTAGGGCAGGTATGTCCTCCCACGGCACCACTCCACCCACAACAAAGAGGACATCGTTGAGCTTGGCCTCCTTGAGCTTCTGAGCCAGCTCAGGGGCGTGCTTCAAGTGCTCACCGCACAGGCAGCTCAGCCCCACCACATCCACATCTTCCTGCATGGCGGCCTGGATGATGGTCTCAGAGGTCTGGTAGGTCCCCAGGTACACCACCTCCATTCCCCCCTCCCGTAGGAGGGCAGTGACCGCCTTGGCACCGCGGTCATGCCCGTCCAGGCCGATTTTGCTGATGAGTACCCGTATCTTTCGTTCGCCCATGGCTCAGTCTTTAAAGAACGGCGACTGCACGACTTCCAGCGGGTCATAGCTCATGCCGTATGCCTGGCGGATGGTGCCGATAGTCTCGGCCATGGAGGCATCCGCTTTTACGGCATCCAGCACGAACGGTATAAGGTTCTCCTTCTCCCCCATCTCGGCATGGCGGCGCAGCTCATCAATGGTCTTGCGAAGCCGTGTCTGGTCCCTGGTCTGTTTCAGCTCCCGCAGTCGGCGCACCATCTCCTCCTCGGTCTCACTGGCGACACGCAGCACCCCGCCTGGGGTCTCGGTCTCCGGAGGCTGAACAAAGGCGTTCACCCCCACCACCGTCTTCTCGCCAGATTCCACTTGCTGCTGATGTGTTAAGGCGGCTTTGTCAATCTCCCGGTCAAACCAGGCGTTCCTTGAGGCGGCAATAGCACCTCCCATCCCATCAATCTCGTCTAGGATGCGCTGTGCCTCCTCCTCCAGCTGTTGGGTTAGGCTTTCGATGTAGTAGCTGCCGCCCAGAGGGTCAGCCACATTGGCGACACCGGTCTCGAATGCCAGAATCTGCTGGGTGCGCAGGGCCAGGACATTGGAGTTCTCCGTGGGCAGGCATATAGGCTCATCATAGGAGCAGCAGTGCAACGACTGTGCGCCCCCCAGCACTGCCGCCAGGGCCTGATAGGCGATACGGATAGCGTTGTTCAGGGGCTGCTGAGGCACCAGCGAGCAGCCGGCGGTATGCACCCCGAAGCGGAAGCGCCATGAACGAGGATCCTCGGCACCGAACCGCTCTTTCATTATTTTCGCCCAGATTTTTCGGGCAGCCCTCAGCTTGGCAATCTCTTCAAAGAAGTCCACATGGGACGAGCAGTAGAAGGCCATGCGGGGTGCGAAGTCGTCCACCGAGAGCCCGCGTTTCAGCGTCTCCTCTATATAGGAGGAGGCCATTGACAGCCCGAAGGCTATTTCCTGGGGAGCGTTTATGCCCGTCTCCCGGAGGTCATAAAGGTTGATGTTGATGGTGTTCCACGAGGGCATATGCCGGGTGCAGTACTCGATGATATCCACCGACATCTTTACGCTCAGGTCAACGGGGGTGCTTATGCCGAAGCCGCAGTAACGGATATGCAAGCTGTCATTCTGAATGGTGCCCCGCAAGTTGGAGGGATCAACCCCCTGCTTCTGGGCCACGGCCACATACTGCGCCAGGGTTACGGCGCAGCACAGGCTCACGGACTCGTCAAAGGACATGGTTATCTTGTCCAGCGGGATGTCATGCAGAAGGGTATCCATATCCCTGAAAGTGTTGATGGGAGCGCCCTGCACACCCACCTCCCCCCGGGCCTTGGGATGGTCGGCATCCAGCCCCATCTGCACTGGCAGGTCAAAGATGACGCTAAGCCCGCTGGCACCTTCCTCCATATGGAACCGCAGGCGGCGGTTGCTCTCTTCGGGAAGGCCGAAACCGGACACCTCCCGCCGGGTCCAGTATCTCCCTCGATACATGTCCTTGTGAATACCCCTAGTAAGCGGGTAATCACCTGGGTCACCCACATCCTGCCCGTAGTCAACCCCTGCCACATCCGGAGGCCCATAGAACTCCTGCAGCGGCAGCCCGGACCAGGTGGAAGGACGCTTGGGCTTCTCCCGGTAGGCCTGTTCCAGCTTATCTACTTCAGTAGCCATAACACTCTCCCTTCCGTAGTTGCATCCATTTTAATAGACCCGCATTCGTTTTGCCAATCCAGAAGTCCAACACCGTGCGGGCGGGTGTTGATGAGATTCAAACCCCAACAGCGACCCCTATCGGACTCGTCCCACCGCTCCACACAGCCCCCCAACACCCAGATGAGTGGGTCAGGGTCGGGCCGGTGGGACTATGTGCTCTTCAAACTCCCCCACCATCACCAGTTCCCCCTTTTCGTTCATTATATCCGTGCTGCACCGGATTCTGTTCTTGTCTTTTAGTATCTCGGCCACCGTGACGGTCACGGTGAGGGTGTCACCGGTGTAGACAGGCCGCAAAAACTTCTGTGAGGTCAGAT
>JASLQE010000106.1 GCA_030744635.1 Dehalococcoidia bacterium
TGGAGGAGGGGTCCACACTGGTCCGTATCGGCAGGGCCATATTCGGCGAAAGGAGACCGGCATGAAAATAGCCTTCATCGGCGGCGGCAATATGGCCGAAGGTATGATAGCGGCGGTACGGCGCAGGCGGCTGGCCGAAACCGGCGATATCGTTGTGGCCGAACCTCAGCCATGCCGCCGCCAACTTCTTATCAAGAAATACAGGTTGCGAGTTGTGGAGGATGCCGGAGATGCCGTCCCCGATGCCGGTCTTGTGGTACTGGCCATAAAACCTCAGGACCTTGGCGGGGTGCTGGCAGACCTGAAGGACAGGCTCGCTCCGGGGCAACTGCTGCTATCGGTAGTGGCCGGTGCCACCTTGGATGCACTGCGGGGTGGCCACGGTGCGGTGGTCAGGGCGATGCCCAACATAAACGCCCGGGGGGGCACCGCCGTGACCCTGTGGACAGCCACAGGTGGGGTGACTCCGGCGCAGAGGGAGACGGCTGCGGCATTCCTGGGAACCCTGGGCCACCAGCTTTACACCCCGGACGAGAAATATCTGGACATGGCCACCGCACTCAGCGGCAGCGGCCCGGCCTATGTGTTCCTCTTCATAGAGGCGCTCACCGATGCCGGCGTACACATCGGTCTGCCCCGTACCATGGCCGCCGACCTGGCCGTGTACACTGTGTCCGGTTCGGCGGCGCTGGCGGTGAAGACAGGTGCCCCACCCGCCCAGCTACGGGAGATGGTGGTCTCCCCCGGCGGAACCACCGCCGAGGCCCTGTTGCGCTTGGAGGAGGGCGGGTTCCGCGGACTCATAACCCGGGCTGTGGTAGCCGCCTACGAGAAGTCCCAGGGCCTGGGAGGAAAAGCTAAAGGTGGTTGAGTGTACTTAGCCAGTGTCTTCTTTCTCTCCATCTAACCCGAAGTTTATATCTTCAGGGGGCTGCGCCCTCAGCCCACCCTTTGCACAATTCCGTCTTGACCTGTGCCACTGGGAGACGGCATAATCATGGCATTACCATCAAGGAGGCAGTGATGGCGAACAACCTGTTCACCCAGCAGGAGCTTGAGCAGATGGGAAAACGCACGGTTGACCTGGTGCAGGAGGCGGTTGACCAGGGGGACTATGGGCGCGCCAAGGGCCTGGCCCGGCGCATGTACAAGGAGTTCCAGTCCATGCACGATGTGTACCTGAACTGGACGACCGCACTTCTAAGCTTTGTGGGAAAACGCTACGGCAACGAAGCTCTCCTGGAAGCGCTGAAGGAGTCCATGGCCTCCTGGAGGGGCTCTCTATCCGACAGCTACTCCAAGCAGGATATGCGCCGCCAGGTGGAGATGTATGCCGCCGGCCTCCGGGGACACCTCATGCCTATCAAGATTGAGGAGGACGACGAGAAGGTCACCCTCACCATGGACCCTTGCGGCAGCGGAGGCCGACTGCTTGCCAACGGGGCTTACGACCCACCCCGGGACTTCCTTAAAATAAAGGGGGCTCACCCCTGGACTTTAGGCCGGGAGGACTTCCCTGTCTACTGCGCTCACTGCCCCCTCGGGGATATTATCCCCCTTGAAGAAGGCACTGTGCCATGGGCGTTCCATGAGCCCTCCCAGAAACCGGGGGAAGAGCCTTGCCGTATGGTTATCTATAAAGACCCACAGGCCGTCCCCACCGAGGTGTACCAGATGGCGGGCCAGGAAAAGCCACAGGCATACTCCGTATGAGTTGGCAGGACCGATACCGGGACAAGCTTATCACCGCTCCCCAGGCAGCCGGGCTTGTAAAGTCGGGGCAGAGCATCGTGGTCTCCCTCAACCCCAAGCCCCGGGAGGTGCTGCTGGAGATAGTCCGCCGGGCCGGGGAGCTGCGGGGGGTGGAGCTTCTCTCCAACTGGAACGAGGACTATCCCTGGCTCCATCCGGGTATGGAGGACAGCTTCCTTGTAAAAGAGGGTTTCGTGCTGCGCCCCAGCCGTGATGCGGTGCGGGAGAAGCGCCTGGACTGGGTGCCGGTGATATTCGGCCTCCACGATGGCATCCGGGTGGCGGCGGAGTCCCTCCGCAGCTCTCCGTACCATGGATCCGATTTATTCCTTCTGTCCCTCACCCCCCCCAACACCAAGGGGTTCTGCAGCTTTGGGTACGGCGTCTGGTACTCCCCCACCGGTCTGCGCAGCGCCGGCACCGTTATAGCTCAGATAGACCCGGGCCTCCCTTGGACATACGGGGAGTCCGTTCATGTTTCCGAGATAGATTACCTGGTGGAGGCAACCCCCTCTCAGCCCGATGCCGTACCACAGGCCACCTCCCTACCCGACCCCACCGAATGGGAGCAGGCCCAGGTAATCGGCGCATTGGCCGCAGACCTGGTACGGGACGGCGATACTATTCAAATAGGCATCGGCACCC
>JASLQE010000107.1 GCA_030744635.1 Dehalococcoidia bacterium
GGCCCTCCGGGACTGGGAGCAGGTCTACAACACCATCCGCCCGCACAAGGCCCTTGGCTACCTGACCCCTCACCAGTTCGTCATCCGGTGGCAAACCCAAAGAAAGGAGGCCTTGTGTCACTAATCTACTGGACGAGTACATGCCTTGTCCGCAGGAAGAAGTGCGGGTTATAATGGTTCCGTTTCAGATGGGTCAGGAGGCTATGGTCAACATACCGGTACTAGTACTCAACCAGAACTACCTGCCTATGAACATTTGCACCGCCCGTCGGGCGATAGCACTGATGCTGCAGGGTAAGGCCGAGTTGGTGGAAAACGGCACCGGGGAGGTGCACACCGTAAGCGTCTCCTTCGCCCTACCCTCGGTCATCCGGCTCCTACACCTCATCCGGCTCCCCAGACTGCAGCGGAAGTTGACCCGGTTTGAGGTCTTCAACCGTGACCGCTTCACCTGCCAGTACTGTGGTCTGGAGACCCGTGAGCTTACCCTTGACCATGTGGTGCCCCGCTCCCGCGGGGGCCAGCACCGCTGGGAGAACCTGGTGAGCGCCTGTATTCCGTGCAACCACAGCAAAGGGGAGAAGACCCCGGCCCAGGCCAGGATGAAGCTGGTCCGCAAGCCGCTGATCCCCCCACCCTTCTTCCTGGTGCCTTACTACTATCTCAGAAATCAACCTGTGTGGCTCAAGTTCCTGCCCTTTTAGGGCCGGCGTTCACTTTATCCAAGGGGAATTCCACCAAGGCATCGCTTTCCAGCCGCACCGTCACCGTCTCTTTGAGGGAGTTGCCTCCCACCACCTGGGCCGACCCCATGGGGGTGTTCACCCGCTGTCCACGCCGCGGCAGCTTCTGCCGGGCCTGTATGTACTGCTCCATCTCGTAGCCCAGGCAGCAGAGCAGACGCCCGCACAGCCCGGAGATTTTCAACGGGTTGAGGGCCAGTTCCTGCTCCTTGGCCATGCGTATGGATACCGGGCTGAAGTCCGTGAGCCAGCGGTGACAGCACAGCTCCTGGCCGCACTGCCCCAAGCCGCCGACTATCTTAGACTCATCCCGGGGCCCTACCTGCCGCATCTCAATGCGGGTGTGGAAGAGGAAGGCCATCGTGCGGACCAGCTCTCGGAAGTCCACACGGCCCTCGGCGGAGAAGTACACCGTAAGTCGGCTGCCGTCCATGTTGTATTCCGCTGATAGCAGCTTCATAGACAGCCCCAGGCGGGCCACATGGGTCCGGGCCTCACCAATCACCCCGCAAGCCCGGTGGCGCTGTTTGGAGGCCATCTCCAGGTCATCCTCCGTGGCCCGGCGCAGCACCGAACGCAGGGACCTATTATCCTCCCTTTCTTCGGGAGGGCTGACAAC
>JASLQE010000108.1 GCA_030744635.1 Dehalococcoidia bacterium
CCGATGAGATAGGCTATTATCTCATCGTAGTAAGGCTGACGGGCGTGTGTACCTCCCTTATACTTGTCGTCCAAGATGGCGTCGTCGCCGGTAGCCTCGGCCATCCACCGGGCCAGGGACTCCCACTCACCCGCCGAGACCACGCCCAGGGCAATCCAGCCGTCCTGGCAGGGAAACACCCCCATGGGAACCGTCATGCGGGAGCGTACCCCGGGGCGGCCCACATTGGTCTGGCTGAGGAGCCAGGCGACGGCGGGGTGGTTCTCCGTATAGTAGGTAAGCAGGGCCTCCATCGCCGACACCTCAAGGTACTGACCCTCGCCTGAGGCCAGTTCCCGGTTATACAGCGCCGCCACGATGCCCAGGGCAGCATACTGCGCCCCGGGGAAGTGGGACTGCTCGTTGCCCTGCCGGGTGGGGGGCCATTCCGGCTCGCCAGTTATCTGCATCCAGCCGCTCATACCCATCAGCACCAGGTCAGAGGCCTTATAGTCCTTATAGGGGCCGGTCTGCCCGAAGGGGCTGACGGCGGCCATCACTATACCGGGGTTTATGCTGCGGAGCTGCTCGTAGCCCAGCCCGATGCGGTCCATGTAGCCGGGGGCGAAGCTCTCCACCACCACATCGGCCCTGGCTACCAGCTTCTTGAAGAGGACCTGTCCCTCCGGCTGCTCCAGGTCCAGGGTGATGGAGCGCTTGCCGGTGTTGTAGTACATGAAGTACAGGCTGTGCTCCGGGTGCGGCACATCTTTGAAGAAGGGGCCCCGTTGCCGCAGCGGGTCGCCGGTGGGGGGCTCTATTCGGATAACCTCGGCGCCTAGGTCCGCCAGCAGCTTGGTGCAATAGACCCCCAACTCCCGGGTGAGGTCCAGCACCCGGAAACCGGACAGTAGCTGGTCTTCATCAGTTGCGGGGGTTGTGGGGTTTGTGGAAACAGCTTGTGCTGGCTGTCGTGTTCCAGCCATATGCTGCGGCGACGGTGCTTGAGTGCCCGGTGGCGGTGGCGCAGAGGGCTGCGAGGTGCCACCTATAAACCAGGCGCCGGGGGTCAACGGCCGCCAGCTTTCCTGCCTATCCGTTGCCATGGGTGCTATCCTCCTGTGTTCACTGCCCCCAGACCTCAGAGCCGGGTGTGATAGACCGCCAGCCGCTGGTTGATGGCTGCCAGGCGGGAGTTGCCGGTGCCGCCGGTGTAACTGTCCGCACCGCCTCCCGTGGTGACTCGGGGAGTGGGGCGCGCCTTGCTCGTTTCTGCCAGAACCGGGGTTGCCGCTTCTCGTAGAAGGCGTTGGGGCCCTCATCCTTCTCCTCGCTTACGGGAAAGCCCGGGGCACGCTCATTCAACAGCTGCCCCATGGGGCCGGTAGCCCCCAGCAACACATCCATCTGGGCGTCGAAACTGGCCTTTAGCAGCTCTATACAGGTGGGGCTCATGGACAGGAGCTCCTCGCACCACCCGTCCACCTCTGCGTCCATCTGGTCTATGGGCACCACCTTGTTCACCAGCCCCATCTCCAGGGCCTGCTGAGCGGTATATCGCCGGCAGAGGTACCATATCTCTCGGGCCTTTTTGGCCCCCACAATATTGGTCAGGTAGCCCACCAGCCAGCCGTGGGCCGGGCTGGCCACCCGGGGCCCGTTCTGGCCGAAGACGGCATTGTCAGCGGCTATGGTGAAATCACAGCAGTAGGCGGTGTGATTACCTGCGCCGATGGCGTAGCCCCTCACCGCAGCGATACTGGGTATCCGGCAATTTCTTAGGGAGTCATTGACCTGCATCTGGGCCTGGGCCTCCGGGTTATCAAACTGGCTACGGAACTCCGGGGTGCTCTCCCACTTAACATCGCCCCCGGCGCTGAAGGCGTTGTCCCCAGCGCCGGTGAGCACCAACGCGCCGAGGTTGCTATCATTACTGGCGTCATTAATGGATGTCACCATCTCCCGGAAGGTGTGCCCTGTAGTGGCGTTGAGCACCTGTGGCCGGTTGATAGTAATACGGGCCACCCCGCCCCCCATCTCCAGGTGCTGTTTTTTATCGTAGATTATATCGGTGAAGTCGAATCCCGGGACACGCTGCCACGCCGACCAAGCCATAGCTTAATCCTCCTCTTGTTGCTTTACGGTGCGGGGTATCCGTGGGGAGGGCTTCAGAGGGCGGCCCCCCACCGGCGATGGCTGACATAAAGGTTACATCATCGCCCTCGGACAGCAGTGTCTGCCACCCCGTAAACTGCTTACCGTTGACCAGTACCATCATCCCCGGGCTGAGTTTCTGCTGCGGGTCCCGCAGCACCTGGGTAAAACCCTGCCCGTAGGCCGTCTCTATGGCCTGTACCAACCCCTCCAGTGTGGCCTGGTCAAGCTGGATGCTATCCATCTCCTTACCGGTAATATTCCGGAAGGAGCCGTAGAAACGCACCCTGACCTCAGCCATGGAAACCTCCTAACGGGGTCATGAACAATATTTCATCCCCGTCATCCAATGGCGCCTCCCATCCCATGGGCCGCCCGTTCACCAGCACCGATACGCCACTACGCATTTTACCGGAATCGACCCAGATGGCCTGTAGGAACAGCCGGCCGTATATGCGCCCCAGGGTGGCGGTCACCTTGGTCAGGCTGGGACTGGATATTTCCAGCACTTCGTCCTTTCTCTGGACCCTGTCTTCAAAAACGCCCTGAAAGCGGATGAGGAGCCTGGTCACATGAATGACTCCTAAAGGATACCCCCGAAGGCCGTCAGGAAGAGCACCTCGTCCCCTTCCAGGAGAGGCGCGTCCCAGTTGCGGGGCTGGCCGTTTACCAGGACCGACATACCGGCCCCTATCTTGTGGGGGGTGCCGGACACCAGTTTGGTGAAGCGGGGGCCATACTGGCCCTCCATTGTGGCTACGGTAGTATGCAGGGTGGGGTTGGTCAGCTCCAGAGCCTGGTCTTTCCGCTGTGTCAACTCCTCAAAAACACCCTGGAAGCGGAGGTGCAGCCTGGTCATTCCCCCCCTTAGCCTACCAGGAACCCTTCTCTGGCCAGGACATCCGCCACATCCTTCAGGTCAAGCTGTTCCAGTGTCTCCCGCTTCTGGAGGCTGGTGGCGGGATCCCATCCCTGCCACATATAGTATTCGGTGAGGGTATGGTCCAGATAGTCGCCTGCCTTGATACCTGCGGGTGTAGGGCCGGGGTCCGCAAGGGTCTCGTTCATCCAGCGGTCACACAGCAGGTCGTCCTGGCGGGCGTAGCCCAGCCGGCTGTTAAAGGCCTTCTCCATGTTGGCGGTGCGCTTGCCCACCAGGTATATCTCCTCCGGGGTGATAGGCATGCCGGTGACGGCCGTATAGGCTGCGGTGTGAGTGCCCGGCGGCAGGTTAATGGGGTCGAACAGGGCCACCAGTATGCAGACCCCCAGGCAGTTGTAGACGCAGGTGATGTGCTCGGTGATAGCGGAGAGGCCGCCTTTGAGGTCAGGCACAAACCGGTGTCCGGCCTCGGGCCTGCCCAGCAGGGCCTCGGAGATATCCGTCCGGCCCATCTTGTCCACCAGTGTGACCGCTTTGAGGTGGTCGCAGCCCCGGGAGGACACGGCCATGTTGGTCATCCAGGTGCCGAAGGGGCGGAGCTCCTCGTTGATAACCGAGCCACCCTTGCCGTAGACGCAGTACTTGAGCACCGGAACGCCCTTCATCTGCTCAAGTATGCTGCCTCCCTGGAAGGCGCCGCCGCGGAAAATCTCTCCCAGGCGGTTGCGCTGGAAGACGATGGACTCCAT
>JASLQE010000109.1 GCA_030744635.1 Dehalococcoidia bacterium
GGCCCTCCGGGACTGGGAGCAGGTCTACAACACCATCCGCCCGCACAAGGCCCTTGGCTACCTGACCCCTCACCAGTTCGTCATCCGGTGGCAAACCCAAAGAAAGGAGGCCTTGTGTCACTAATCTACTGGACGAGTACACAGATTTGAAATAGTTGACCAATACATATATAATTAAGCCCGTGGACTACCGGGAACTGCACTCGTTTCGCATAGACAGCGAGGCAGAGGCCAAAGAGATCCAGCATAGGCTAGCGGGTATGGTGTCCTGCCAGGATGAGGTAGGCCCCGTCGAGTTGGTAGCCGGGGTGGACATATCACCTATATCCCCAGGCAAAGGCCGGGGGGCGGTGGTTGTGTTGCATTACCCCAGCATGGAGCTTGTAGAAGTCACCGTCGTAGAGACCGAGGTGGTTTTCCCCTACATCCCTGGCCTGTTAGCATTCAGGGAGCTACAGCCCGTGCTGGCCGCATGCCGTTCACTCTCCGTTACGCCCCATCTCTTTTTTGTGGACGGCCAGGGCCTGGCCCACCCCAGGCGTATGGGCCTTGCCTCCCATCTGGGGCTATTCCTAAACCGTCCCACCATCGGCTGTGCCAAGTCCCGGCTCACCGGATACCATGCCGCCGCTGGCAACCCCATGGGCAGTACCACTCCCTTGAAAGACTGTGACGAGGTCATAGGCTCGGTGGTACGCACGCGGGAAAGCTCAGCCGTGGTCTATGTATCCATCGGCCACAAAGTAGACCTACCTGCCGCCGTGCGCTGGGTGCTGGCTGGCTGCCGGGGGTACCGGCAGCCGGAACCCCTCCGCCTGGCCCACCTGGCAGCCTCCGGCCGGCTCAGTCCCCACAAGCCCACCCTCAAATTTGCTAATCACCTCTGAACCTGGAGGCATCATGGAAGCAATCAAGCTGCTCACTGAGCTTCACGAGCGCATCTCATCTATCCTGGACCGTCTTTGACATAGCCGGACTGGAACGGGGCCTTTCCCAAAAGGAGCGGGAGTCCTCTGATCCTGACCTGTGGCAGAACCCGGCCCGGGCACAGCAGGTGTTTCAGGAGCTGGCCCGGGAAAAGCGCACGGTAGACTCCTGGCGAGAGATTGAGAAAGGTATCACCGACCTCATTGAATTAGCCGCATTGGCCGGCGATGACCCCACACTACAGGATGAAATTGAGCAAGAGACCCAAGCCCTGGCGCACCGCCTGGACGCACAAGAGCGGGAATTGCGGCTCCGCGGCCCATACGACTCCCGCAACGCTCTGCTGGCCCTCCACGCCGGTGCCGGGGGCACAGAGTCCCAGGACTGGGTGAGCATGCTCCTCCGTATGTACTTGCGCTGGGCGGAAATGCGGGGCTACCAGGCCGAGGTGCTGGAGATGACCGCCGGAGACGAGGCCGGTATAAAGAGTGTCCTGGTAGAGGTGCGTGGTGACTATGCCTATGGCTACCTTAGGGCGGAGCACGGCGTCCACCGGCTTGTGCGCCTGTCCCCCTTCGATGCCGCCCATGCCCGTCACACCTCCTTCGCCCAGGCGGAGGTGATGCCCGAGGCGGAAGCCACCCTGGACACAAACATCCCCCAGGACGAAATGAAAATAGAGACCTTCCGCTCCAGCGGCCCGGGCGGCCAGCATATGCAGAAGACCTCATCAGCGGTGCGCATCACTCATATACCAACCGGTATTACAGTAGCCTGCCAGGGGGAGCGCTCCCAGTACCAGAACCGGGAGGTAGCCATGCGCATCCTGCAAGCCCGCCTCCTGGAGCATGAGCTACAGCTCCAGGCTGAGGAGAGGGCCAAGCTCAAGGGAAAACACCTCCCCGCCGCCTGGGGAAACCAAATACGAAGCTATGTCCTCCACCCCTACAAAATGGTAAAAGACCACCGTACCGGCCACGAGACCTCTAACGCTACGGCCGTGCTGGACGGAGAGATTGATGATTTTATTGAAGCCCAGTTGCGCTCCCAGATATCGGTGGATTAGCGGCCTCCTTCTCGGCGTCCTGCTAATCCTGGCCGGCTCCGCCCCGGTGGTGTCTCAGACACCCATTTCCGCACGCACCCAAATAGATATACAGTTCCCCGCATCAATAACCTTCAGCCTTACCGCCAGCAGCAGCAGTCCCATCACCAGCACCGTGCTGCGCTACAGTCTGGACAGGTTGAGCTGCTTTGAGGAAATAGTGGACCGTCATGTGGACTTCTCCCCTGACCGGGAGCTCCAGGTCAGCTGGACCATGAACATGCGGAGAATCGGTGGTCTTCCCTCCGGTGCCAGGATACACTACCGGTGGCTTATTGAAGACGAGGATGGCAACCGTCAGGAGACCCCGCAGGAGACCTTTCTGTTCGA
>JASLQE010000110.1 GCA_030744635.1 Dehalococcoidia bacterium
GAAGACCAGAAACCCTACCAGGTATCCCAGCAGGACATCCCCCCGGCCCACCGGAGTCGCCAGCAGCCTCTCCAGGGTACCCTGCGTCCTCTCACGCAGGAAGCTCACCCCGGTGAGGATGAAAACGAAGAACATCACGAGTGCGCCCACCAGGGCGGGGGCGGCGAAGTCCAGCACCGCCTTTTTCTCGGAGAAGCTCAGCCCCACCAGGGTCATCACCATCACCGGCACGACAAGGATGAGGGCCAGCGTGCGATGGTCCCGTACTATCTGGATGACTATGCGTCGGGCGATGGCCAGCGTCCTAACTATGGACATATCAGTCTGCTCTCACCTTTGTCTCACCCCTGTCTAACAAAGTACAGAAAGGCATCCTCCAGGGTGGCCCCCTCGCGGCCGGTGGCCGCCCGGAGCTGAGCGGGGGTGCCCTGGGCGATGACCCTCCCCACCCGGAGGAATGCCAACTCCCCGCAGTGGGCGGCATCATCCATGGTGTGGCTGGAGATGATGATGGCGGTGCCCGCCGAGGTAAGCCCCCGAAAGTGCTCCCAGAAGGTGGCCCGCAGCTCCGGGTCCAGCCCCACGGTAGGCTCGTCCAACAGCAGCAGCGGCGGCTGGTGCACCAGGGCGCAGGCCAGGCTCAGCCGCTGCCTCATACCGCCGCTGAGGTGGAGCACAGAGTCACGCCGCCTCTCCCACAACCCTACCAGCCGCAGCACCTCCTCCACCCGCTGGGGCCTTTCGTTCCCCAGGCTATACATGCGGGCAAAGAAGTCCACATTATGGAAAACGGATAGCTCCGCATAGAGGGCGGGGAGCTGGGGCATATAGCCGATGCTTGCCGCCGTACGCGGGGAAGATGGCTCTCCCAGTATCCGCACCGTGCCCCGCCAGGGACGCAGCAGCCCCACCAGCATGCGGATGAGGGTGGTCTTTCCGGCCCCGTTGGGTCCCAGCAGCCCGAAGCTTACCCCCCGGGGCACGGTGAGGGAGAGACCGTCCAGTGCGCGGAGGCCCCCGTAGCTGAAATCCACCCCTCTCACCTCCACCGCCGGCCCTACCTGAGCGGCCATGCCACCTCCTCCATCCAAGTCAGTTGATTATACAACGGGGCAGCCGGGGACAGAAGCCTGAGAGCGGTGCCGTATACCGGCCGTTTTTCGCCCGCCCAACGCAGCGGGAGGAGGGAAAAGATGCCAGCTAAACCACCTCTCCGGCTATGGAGAGAGGTCAAGTCCGCGGCAGGAAGAGCCTTTCCGGATGCCAGAACTGCCCTTTGAACCGCAGGATGCCCAGGAAACGGCCCTCCGGGGTATAGGCCCGCGCCCGTTCGCCCACCTCCCCTCGTGCCCTCAGCGGCAAGGGGCGGCCGTTACGGACTATCCGGGTCTCCACCTCGTTCATCTCCAGGGACCGGAGTCCGGATAACACCGAATCCAGGGGTAGTATAAAGGGTGATAGCTCCCCCGCTGTGAAAGCTTCCTCCAGCCGGGGCATGGCTACCGCCGTATCCGCTGTGAATATGCCGTACTTTGTCCGGACAAGCTCCTTGAGGTATCCTCCGCACCCCAGCGCCTCACCCAGGTCATGGGCCACCGAACGCAGGTAAAAGCCGCGCCCGCACTCCAGATCAATGGTGACCAGCGGGGGCTGCCACCGGGTAATCTCCAGGCCCATCACCTCTACTTGGCGGGGGGCCAGCTCAACAGCGATACCGGCCCGAGCCAGCTTGTACATACGCTGGCCATCCTTTTTGATGGCGCTGAAGGGGGGAGGCTTCTGCCAGACAGACCCCCCTTTGAAGGCCCTGAGGGCGGTTTCCACCTGTTCCAGTGTCACGGCGGAGGCATCCCCGCGGCGGGTGACCTTTCCTTCCCCGTCATAGGTATCGGTGGCGAGGCCCAGCTCTATAACAGCGCGGTAGCTCTTGGAGGTCTCCAGTATGTAGGGCATAAGCTTGGTGGCCTGGCCCAGGAACACCGGAAAGGTGCCACTCGCCTGCGGGTCCAGGGTCCCGGCGTGGCCGACCTTTTTCTCGCCGCTCCAGCGGCGTATGATGGCCACCACCTGAAAGGAGGAAGGGCCCACCGGTTTGAATACATTTAGTATGCCATCTACGCTCAAGTGGACCTAATCGTCATGAGGGGATTCGTTGTCACTGACCCTCTTGATGAGGTGGAAGGTCTCTACCCCTTCCTGAATGGAGTCATCCCGGAGGAACTCCAGCCGCGGGATATGCCTTAATGACATGCGGTGAGCGAGTTCCCTTCGCAAGTAGCCTGAGGCGGCAACCACCCCTTCCATGGCCTGTTTTTTCTCCTCCTCACCACCCAGGGAGCTGATGGATACCCTGGCCAGGCTCAGGTCCGACGCCACTTGCACAGAGGTTACGGTGATTACACCGGAGAGGCGCGGGTCTCGCACCTGATGGAGCAGCAATTGCGCCAACTCCTCCCTCAGGAGGTCGTTCAGGCGCTGGGTGCGCCGGGACACGGTTAATCCACCCTCTCCCGGCGATAACACTCAAGCTCATCACCCTTCTGGAAGTCCCAGAAGCCTTCTACACCCACCCCGGCCTCCATGCCCTCACTGACCTCGTTAGCCTTGTCCTGGTAGCGACGAATGCTCTTGATACGGGAGTCCACCAAAACCTCCTTGCCACGATTGACGCGTACCTGAGAGCCCATGGTGAGCTTACCTGTACTAACCTTGACTCCAGCCACCCGTTTCAGGTCACGACCGGCCCGGAAGATGGCGATAATCTCCCCACGGCCTTCCACCACCTCAGCGTATATGGGTTCCAACATCCCCACCAGGGCCTTCTGCACCGCATCGGTGAGGGCGTAGATGATGTTATACATTCTGATATCCACGGACTCTGAATCAGCTAATTTGCGTGCTCCCGGCTCCACACGGGTATTAAATCCCAGCACAATCCCCTTGGAAGCCACGGCCAACATGACATCGCTCTCGGTAATGCTGCCGGTGCTGCCGTGGATAACCCTGACAACCACCCGTTCTGAGCTGAGGCGCTCCAGGGAGTTGCGTATGGGCTCTAAACTGCCCTGGACATCCGCCTTGAGGATAATGTTTAACTCTTTCACCTGTCCTTCGTTTATCTGAGCAAAAAGGCTGTCCAGCGTGGTGTGGCCGGCCCCGTCGGTGCGCAGCTCCGCCTGTTTGGCTGCGAGACTTCGGGCCTGCTTGTCGCTCTCGGCTATGGTAAAGGTGTCCCCGGGCCGGGGCGGCGTACCAAACCCCATTACCTCTACCGGTGTGGAAGGGCCTGCCTGCTTCATGCGCCGGCCGTGGTCATCAAACATGGCTCTGACCCGGCCCCAGGAATAACCCGCTACCACAATATCGCCAATCTTAAGGGTGCCGTTATGTATTAGCAGAGTGGCCACCGGCCCTCGGCTCTTGTCAAGGCCAGCCTCCACCACCACACCGGCGGCATCCTGGTCTGGGTCCGCTTTGAGCTCGGCCATCTCGGCCACCAGCAGCAGGTATTCAAGGAGTTGCGATATGCCCTCTTTTTTCTTGGCGGATACCTCGGTGCACACCACATTCCCGCCCCAGTCCTCTATAACGAGCCCCTGTTCGGCGAGCTGGCGTTTCACCCTATCGATGTCGGCGTCCGGGCGGTCAACCTTGTTTATGGCCACCACGATGGGCACCCCGGCCGCCTTGGCATGGTTAATTGCCTCCACGGTCTGGGGCATAACACCGTCATCGGCGGCTACCACTAACACGGCTATATCGGTTATCTGGGCACCCCGTGCCCGCATGGCGGTGAAGGCCTCATGGCCCGGAGTGTCCAGGAAGGTTATCTTCTTACCGCCCACCTCTACCTGATACGCACCAATATGCTGCGTAATCTCTCCGGCCTCGTCAGCCACTACATTGCTCTCTCTGATGGCATCCAAAAGGGTAGTCTTACCGTGGTCCACATGTCCCAGGATGGTTGTTACCGGCGGCCTGGGCACAGCCCGGCCCAACTCAAACTCGTGCCCTGGCTTCGTCGCGGTGGTCTGAGCAACCATTTCCCGTACCGGCACTCCGCACATCTGCGCCACCTGGGCGGCAGTAGCAAAGTCAATGGTCTGGTTGACATTCGCCATGATGCCTTGCCGCATCAATTGCTTTATGATTTCAACACCACCCAGCCGTAGCAGTTCCGCGAGCTGCTTAACGGTGATTGTGGAGGGTATCTCCAACACCTTCCTGGCTGCTTCGGCGCTTGTCCGGGCTTTCCTGGTCTCCATCTATCCTCCCCGGGGTAATGTAGAGGCAAACTCCTGCATCCGCTGGCGCTCATCGGCGGTAAGCTTGGCCCGTAGCCGTCGTTCTATCCCTCCTCCTTTGAGCCCTTTTTGCCAGCATTCCAAGCGCGGACAGAGATAGGCACCCCTCCCCGGCCGTTTACCGGTGGGGTCCACCTCAACCTCCCCCTGAGGCGTACGCACCAGCCGGGTCAGCTCCCGTTTGTCCTTGGCATACCGGCAGCCGATACAGGTGCGGTCAGGGATGTGCCGGGCAACGGAGGGTACTTTCACCGGTGCTTAGGCCCTCGGAGTCTGGGCTGCGTTAGACCCTTGCTTCTTGGTTTTCTTGCCTTTGGTCTCCTCCCGTCGCCGCCGACCACCTCCCTGGCCACCCCTTTTGAGTTCAGGGATATCTTCAGCAAAGCGCAAGCCACCCTGTGCTATCGGTTGAGTAGGGACAGCCCTGGTAAAGACCTCTTCGAAGGAGAGGGCTTCTTCCTCCTCCTCCACTATTACCTCTTCCACCACCACTTCTTCCATCACCGGGGTTACCTCAGCAGCGGCCTCCTCGGCCACCACTTCAACTGCCTCAGCCGCCTTTTCCACAACCTCGTCCACCGGCTCGGGCGCTACCTTATCCGCCTTCGCAGGGGTTACCTCTGCAGTCACCTTTACCTCAGCAACGGGAGCAACGGGTTGCTCAACCGCTGGGACCTCAGCCGGAGGCCCTTCTTTCACAGCGGTTTCCGCCACAACTGCTTCAGCAGGGGCGCCCATCACTATCGTGACAGGTGCTGCGGGCGGTTTGCCGAGCAGTTTCTCCGCCTCGGCTATGGAGGCGCTCTTGATATCAATTCGCCAGCCGGTCAGCTTAGCCGCAAGGCGGGCATTCTGCCCCTCCTTGCCGATGGCCAGGGATAGCTGCCTATCTGGCACTACCACCTCTGCGGTCTTTTCCTCTTCTTTGATATCTACATTTAGCACCTGGGCTGGGCTCAAGGCGTTATGAATAAATACTGACGGGTCGTCGTCCCATACCACCACATCAATGCGCTCGCCGCCCAGCTCACGAACGATGCCCTGGATACGAATGCCTCGCTGGCCAACACAGCACCCCACCGGGTCCACCCCGGCCTGCCGGGCAAACACAGCCAGCTTGCTGCGGGAGCCCGGTTCCCGGGCAATAGCCTTGATCTCCACTATCCCCTGCTGTAGCTCCGGCACTTCCAGCTCCAGGAGGCGCCGCAGCAGGTTCCTGTGGGTGCGGGACACCACTACCTGGGTGCCCCGGGGGCTTCGTTGTACCTCCAGCAGGTATACCTTTATCCTTTGGCCGGGCCGGTAGCGTTCGGTCTTCACCTGCTCGCTTCCAGGAAGCACAGCCTCTCCCCGGCCCAAGTCAAGAATAATCTGTCTGGGCTCCACCCTCTGTATTATGCCGGTTAGAACATCGCCCTCTTTGGTATGGAACTCTTCGAATACGGCATTGTGTTCCGCCTCACGCAGCCGCTGCAGCAATACCTGCTTCGCAGTCTGTGCGGCTATGCGTCCGGCCCCGGGAGGAATGGAGATCTCCTCTTCCAGGGTGTCTCCCGCCTGGGCCGCAGGGTCGGTACGGCGGGCCTCCTCTACAGTGAACTCGCTGTCAGGGTCAGTCACCTCCTCCACAACAAATCTCTGGAGGAACACCCTCATATCCCCAGTGGTAGGACTTATCCTCACCACCAAGGGCTGAGTGACGGCCACATTGTCCTTTTTCATGGCGGTCGCCAGGGCCTGCTCTGCGGTACGCAGTACCACATCCCGAGGCAACCCCTTCTCTGCCGCCAACAGGTTTATGGCCATCAGCAGCTCACTTCTCATAGGCTAAAAGCCCCCTTATAACAAAAAAGTGGGACTCAGCCCACTCAAACAGGGCAAATTCAATTAAGCTTAGCATAGCACAACCACATGGAAAACACAAGGGTGAGGCCGGAATTCACCATACCTGTCCTCAAACCTCGCCCACCCTTCAGAAGAATAGTCCTCCATTCCACAGACCAGCTTATACGCCAGTGTTGATTAAAGCCGCAAACTGACTGCCGGCATCCGAGTATAGATGTCGGCGAGGGGCCATACGGTGGTATCATCGCAACGGTGAGCACAGCATCATCAGGGAAATCTCGGTCAACTCAAGACCCCCCAGTCAACTCAAGGCAATTGATAGCGGCTACATAGACCTCCAATCGCTGTGAGGTCAGGAGTGAGTGCCTGCGTACCGATTATGAAAGGAGCGGCTAATGGGTATAGCTACCCAACAGGCAGCACCAATGCCAACGCCCTTTTCTTGACCCCCATAATGGATTGTGCTATGCTACCCCCTTATGTTAATTGGACTGCTTTCTGACACACATATACCGGAAGCTGGAAGGTCCTTGCCTCAATCGGTAAAGGACGCTTTTCAAGGTGTGGACCACATTTTCCACCTCGGGGATATATATGTTTCGGCGGTGCTGGACGAGCTGGAGGAGATAGCTCCACTCACCGCGGTCAGGGGCGATGACGATATACTGCGGGACCCCCGGGTAAAGGAGAAAGTTATCATGGAGGTTGAGGGGCTCAAAATAGGCCTCATTCACCGCTTCCACGGTCTCTACTTCCTGTGGGGCATGGAGCAGGGTATGGACAACCAGTTCGGTAGCCACATGGATGTGGTAGTCTTCGGCGATACTCACTCCGCACTGGTCAAACCATACAGCAAGAACGGCCTGGAGACGCTGCTGGTAAACCCAGGCAGTCCCATGCTGCCCAACTATTTCCACCGCCTGGGAAGTGTGGGCATGCTGGAGATTACGGAGGGCAAAGCCGAGGCCCGTATCGTGGAGTTGAAGTAAGATGCGCATCGGCCTCCTCTCCGATACACATATACCTGAGACCAAGCGTATCTTCCCTAACCCGGTCCTGGAGGCCTTCCAGGGGGTGGACCTCATCCTGCATGCCGGCGATATCTACATCCCCTCCGCCCTGGACGAGCTCCAGCAGATAGCCCCGGTGCTGGCCGCCAGGGGAGACGATGATATGCTGCGGGACCCCCGTGTGAAGGAGCGGCATGTGATTGAGGTGGGTCCCCTCAAGGTGGGCCTGACCCATGTGTTTGAGGGCCTCCATCTCTACTGGGGCCTGGACAAAGCCATGGAGACGGAGTTTGGCGGCCCGGTTAACATTATCGTGTTCGGGCATACCCACTCCCCCCTCGTGAAGAGGGACAACAGTGTCATGCTGGTGAACCCAGGCAGCACCCTGCTGCCCCACTACCAGCCGAAGCTGGGAAGCGTGGGGATTCTGGATATTGACGAAAGCCGGATAACGGTAAGTCTGGTGGAGTTGAAATAGATGCGCATCGGCCTCCTGGCCGATACCCACATACCACACGAAGTGCGGGAGTTACCCCCCCAGGTGAAAGAGGTCTTCAGCGATGTCGACCTCATCCTGCACGGAGGCGATATCTACGAGCTATCGCTCCTGGATGAGCTGGAAGAGATAGCCCCGGTGCTGGCCGCCAGGGGAAACGGCGATACCAAGCTACCCGATGACCCCCGCTTGAAGATTGCGCACCTGATGACGGTAGGGGGCCTGTCCCTGGGCCTGGCCCACGCCGTGGAGTACCCCGAGTTGGACTGGTACCCACTGGAGAAGTCAATGCAGCGGTTCTTTGGGGGCAGGGTGGACATTCTGGTGTGTGGGGATAGCCATGTGCCGGTGGCCGAGGAGTGCAAGGGGGTGGTGGTGGTCAATCCGGGAAGCCCCAGCTTGCCCTGGGGGCTGAGGCAGCTGGGCACGGTGGGTTTGCTGCAAGTGGATGATGGCCTGATAGAGACCAGGATTATTGACCTGGGCACGGGCACTGAACTCAGCCGATTGATAAAATATTTCGCGGAGACCTAAACTTAGGCGCGCCCTTGTTGAAAGCTAATATTTTATTCGGGGTGATATTCCTGGCAATGGGGCTCACCCTGGCAATACGGGCCCTGCAGTGGGGAGGACTATCCCCCACTGCAGGGCTGTTGTTTGGGCTTATGCTGACGGGCGTGGGGGCCCTGCGCTTATGGGCCGGCCTGAAGGCGCGCCGCACTTGAGACACCGCTGGCCCACCGGCCCTGGCCACAATACATTCCGTATGGCAGGCAGCCGCGGGGGGGGAGGCCGGGAGCCGTGGCATCCCAAGCCCGGCGACCGCATTATCCGCGTCCACCATGTACGTCAATACCATATGCGCCGGGTATTAGGGGTGCCCGCCCTGTACAGCGCCGGGTATGGCAATGTAGGCTCTTCCATCTACTATGCACTGGGGGTAGTAGCCCTGGTAGCCATGGGGGCTACTCCTGTTGCCCTGGGCATCGCCGGAGTCCTCTTTCTGTTCACAGTCATTACCTACGCCGAAGGCTCGGCCATGTTCCCCGAAGCGGGCGGCTCGGCCTCGTTCGCCCGCCATGCCTTTAATGATATGGTGGGCTTCATCTCCGGCTGGGCACTTATGCTCAGCTACATCGTCACCATCGCCATCTCAGCCTTTATCATCCCTCCCTATATGGGACATTTCTACGAGCCGCTAAAGACGGACCCGGTAATAGGCACCTCCATCTCCATGGGTATCGTGCTGTTCCTGATGGTGCTTAATGTGATTGGGGTGAGGGAGACCTCTGTGGTCAACATCCTGGCCGCCACCGTTGACATACTCACCCAGCTCTTTCTCATTGTACTGGGGTTCATCTTTCTGTTTGACCCCAACCTGCTGGTCAGCCGAATCGTCGCCTACTGGCCGGGAACCAGCAGTCTTATCTTCGGTGTAGCCCTGGCTGCACTGGCTTACACGGGCGTAGAGACCGTCTCTCAAATGGCAGAGGAGACCCGGCGGCCCCAGACCCGTGTCCCTCGGGCCCTGATGCTCATGGTGATAACCGTACTGGTGATGTTCGTAGGGGTAACCATGGTGGCTTTCTCCACCATGACCCCGGGGGAACTGGCCACCAACTGGGCCAAGGACCCCATCGCAGGCATAGCCCACTTCCTGCCCCTTGAGCTGGCCTCCTCCACACCGGAGGGCCCGGTAGCCAGCGTGATGTTTACCTGGTTCGTAGAGGTACTGCAGCGGGTCCTGCCTCCCGTGGTGGCCTTGCTTGCGGCTACCATCTTGCTCATAGCCACCAATGCCGGACTGATAGGCGTTTCCCGCCTCGCCTTCTCCCTGGGTAAACACCACCAGCTCCCCGGCGCCTTCAGCCTGGTCCACCCCCGGTTCAAGACCCCCTATGTGGCCGTCATCAGCTTCAGCCTGATGGCCCTGCTAATCCTGGTCCCCGGACTATTTCAGCCCCAGTTCCTTACCGCCCTGGGTGCCCTCTACACCTTCGGGTCGCTGCTGTCATTCTCCATAGCCCACCTCTCCATTCTGGCACTGCGCGTGAGGCAACCACAGCTTCCAAGACCGTTTCACCGCGGGCCTGATTTCAAAATAAAAGGGAGGAAAATTCCTGTTACCGCCCTGCTGGGTTTACTGGCCACCGCCGCCATCTGGGCTGTAATAGTAGCTACTCAGCCTTACAGCCGTTGGGTGGGCTTTATATGGATGGGTGCAGGACTGGTCTTCTATGTGTTGTACCGAAAATCAGAGCGACTTTCCCTCTTCTCAGCCCCGGAAAAACCCCGGGGACCCCTATAAAGTGATTGCCCCACGGTGGACTACGGATTATAATGATGGGCGATGGTTTCCCACAGGGTGTTGGTTCCCGTAAAAGGGGGGGTTGCTGACGAGTCAGCGGTGCGGCTGGCCTGTAATATGGC
>JASLQE010000111.1 GCA_030744635.1 Dehalococcoidia bacterium
GGCGCGCCCCCCCCCCGCCCCCGCGCCTCGGTCGTCCTTCTACGCGCCCTAGGTTGTTTTGCTCATCGCACCACACCCCGCCAACCCGGGCAGAGCCGGTTGGCCACCCCTCTTTGAAGCAACCTCGCTGTAGGGATTGACAAAACCCGGTGTTTGATGATATAACTCGCCCAACACACCGTATAGGGGGGCTATGATGAAGGGACTCATGGTATGGGTTTCAGTGCTGGCAGTGGCGATATTGCTGGCCGTCACCGCTTGTGGTGGGGAGGCTACGCCAGCCCCGGCACCGGCGGCGACTGCCGCACCAGCAGCGACCGCCGCTCCGGCTGCTGCTCCTGCAAAGACCTATGAATTCCAGTTCGCCCATTTCGCCACGCCGGAGAAGGGCCCCAGGTGGCAGATGGCCCTGCGGTGGTCCGAATTGGTGGAGGAGGAGACCGACGGCCAGGTGAAGATTGAGGTCTTCCCGGCCAATCAGTTGGTCAAAGTGTCCGAGACGGTGACCGCCCTTGGGCAGGGTGCCCTTGACGGCGCATTCCACCCGGATGCCTACTTGGTGGGCATAGAACCGGCCAGCGAATGGGGCCTCATGCCCGGCCTAACATTGCCGCAAGACTACTATGACATCTACTATGACTTGGGCTTGCTGGACCTGCTAAACAGTACCTACATGGAGAACGGCATCTACAGTTCTGGCTTTTATTCTCCAGGTTCTGTGGATATCGTGGTACATAGTAAGAAACATGTCATGACGCCTGATGACCTGAAGGGTAAGAAGATGCGCATGTGGGGCGGTACTTGGGCGCAGGTGTTCAAAGAGATAGGAACCGGCCTAGTTACCATGCCATCAGCAGAGGCATACATTGCCATGCAGAGAGGCACGGTAGAGGGTGCGGGTTCAGCAATGGCCGCCGCTTACGGCCTCAAGTGGATGGAGGTGGCCCCATACTGGAGCTACTTCGCAGAGGGAGGACTGGGCGGTCCCTATTCCGTCCACGCCCTGTTCTCACAGCGGGCCTGGGGCAGCCTGTCATCCAACCTCCAACAGGGGGTGCTATCGGCCAGCCAGAAGCTGATACCTTTGGCCGCTAAGGCCCGTGCTGACTGGGATGCCGGCCTTGTGGACTTGGCAACCTCCGAGGGCGCCGACATTAAGGTTCCCGACCCTAAACCCTGGGTAGAGCAGGTGGGTCCTCTAGCGAAACGGCTTTACCTGGAGCGGGGTGGCGACATGGCGGGAAAGATATGGGCTGATGTAGAGGCCTGGCACGAAAAGACAGGCCGATAAATACCCGGTCACCCCTGGATTAACGTACCTCCGGGAGGCCGAGTGGGCAGAATATTTTTCTGGATAGACCAGGCATGTAGGGGCGGCGGCATTGCCGCCGCCTTGGCCCTGTTTGTCATGAGCCTCATAACCTTCTATGAAGTGCTCATGCGATATGTCTTCAACCGTCCCACTATTTGGGTGCACGAGGTCGGGGGCTACCTATTGGTGGTTATCGGCATGCTGGCTGCCGCTTATACGCTGCTCCACGAGCGACATGTGCGGGTTGACTTGGTCCTGTTGCGCTTGCCCTTACGGGTGCAGGCGTGGCTGACTCTGATTACATATACCCTCGCTCTGGCGTTTTTCTTCTCCTTCCTCACTTATTATGGGTGGAACATGCTCTTGGAGGCGGTACGCACCGGATCCAAGAATATGTTCGGCATTCTGGAAACACCCTACTGGCTGACCTACTGGATGGTGCCGTTGGGAGCGTTGCTGGTCTGCTTACAACTGCTTTCACGGATGTACCGCACCGTACTGTGGCTCCGGAGCGAGGGTGACCGCCCCGTGATTGAAGGAGGATAGCCGGTGGAATGGTGGCTCGCAGGGTCAATTGTCGGGGTCGGCTTGCTTACTCTGCTGGCTTCCGGTATGCCTATAGGCTTTGCGGCCGGGGTGCTGGGGGTGGTGGGCTTGCTTATCACTGGCAAGTCTATTGCTCTTTTTTCCATATCCACTTGGGCCTATGGCACCCTGGCCGACTTTATTCTCATCGCCCTGCCCCTGTTCATATTTATGGCCGAGGTGCTGGCCTTTACCGGCCTCAGTGACGACCTGTTTGACGCCCTGGATAAATGGATGGGCAAACTGCCCGGCGGCTTGGCGGTGGCCAGTGTGGGCGCCTGTGCCGCTTTTGCCGCCTCATCCGGCTCCAGTACCGCTACCGCCGCCACAATGGGTGTGATTACCATCCCGGAGATGCTGAAACGGGGGTATAACAAAAGCTTCTGCACCGGGGCTGTGGCCGCCGGTGGCACTCTGGGTATTCTCATCCCTCCCAGCATCGCCATGATTATTTATGGCATCTGGGTGGAGCAGTCTATAGGCAAACTGTTTGTGGCCGGCTTCATCCCCGGCATAATGACCGCTGTCATGATGATGACCTTCATTGTGATAGCGGCTGCGGTACGTCCCACCCTTGCCCCCAGGGGTGAGTCGGCCAGGGTAACCTGGGGGGAGCGCTTCATCGCCCTGTTCAAGGTATGGCCGATAGTAGCCGTGTTCCTCTCCATCATGGGCACCATCTATTTTGGCATCGCGACCCCTACGGAGGCGGCGGCTATCGGGGTGGTGGTGGTGCTGGCCTTTGCCGCTTTCAGGCGTAAGCTGACCCTCCACAACCTGAGTCAGGCTCTGCTTGGGGCGGTGCGGCTCTCGGTTTTTATCCTGATGCTGATTATCGGCATGACCATCCTGGCTTACCTGTTGACCACCCTGCGCATCCCGCAAGAGCTATCCGCCTGGGTGGTGGGGCTGGGGCTCTCCAAATGGGGGGTCATCTGGGCTATGATTGCAACCTACTTTGTAATGGGAATGTTCCTGGATGTGATAGGCATGCTAATGCTGACCCTGCCCATATTTTTCCCCATAGCCATGGCCCTGGGATTTGACCCCATCTGGTACGGCATAATGCTGGTGCTCAATATGGAAGTAGCCCTGCTCACACCTCCGGTGGGCCTGAATGTATACGTCCTCAAGGGAGTGGTAGATCCGTTTGGGGTAAGGGTAGAGGATATTTTCAAGGGAGTTGTTCCCTTTGTCGCTATTCTTCTGATAAGCATGGTACTGCTGCAGATATGGCCTGAGATTGCCCTGTGGCTTCCCAGCACCATGCAATGATGGACCTGTACAAGTAACTAAGCCGGCTATACACGCACGGTTTCTAAACCGGGTCGGCTTGCTTTGCCGGAGTTTAATGAGCAGGTTTTTCTTTTGGATAGACCAACTGTGTAGGTGTGGGGGTGTAATAGCCGCCCTGGCCCTTTTCGTAATGAGCCTGACTACCACCTATGAAGTGATAATGCGCTATGTTTTCAACAGACCAACCACGTGGGTGCATGAGACGGGGGCATCTCTGGTAGTGGTCATCGGCATGCTGGGAGCGGCCTATGTCCTGCTCCACGATAATCATGTGCGGGCGGACCTGATACTGGTCCGTGTCCCCCGTCAGACGCAGAGCTGGTTGGATCTGGCGACCTCAGCCGTGGCTCTGGCCTTCTTCTTCGCTCTACTAACCTACTTCGGCTGGAGGATGTCCGTGGCGGCAGCGCCCCACAACTCCACACCGGTATTTGGCATAACGGTGCTCCGCTACGGCTGGGCCTACTGGCTGGTGCCCGTTGGAGCGTTACTGGTCTGCCTGCAACTCATTTCCCGCATGTACCGTAACTTAATGTGGCTCAGAGGCAAAAGGGAAAGTATGGTTAAGGAGGGGGCTTGGCTGGAAGTAGGCCCACCGCCGGAAAAAGCGCTCTGAACAGCTAAATGTTGAACAGGAAGGTGATTATATCACCGTCCTGCACCGGGTAGGTCTTGCCCTCCAGCCGCATTTGGCCGTGGCGCCGGGCCTCGGATAGGCTCCCCGCCTTCGCCAGGTTCTCCAGGGACACCACCTCGGCTCGGATAAAGCCCCGCTCCATATCGGAGTGTATTTTGCCCGCCGCCCGCTGGGCGGGTGTGTCTTTGGGCACCGGCCATGCCCGTAGCTCCGAAGATGCCGTGGTGAAGAAGGTGGCCAGTCCGAGCAAGCTGTAGACAAGGGAAACAAGGCGCACCACCGCCGGCTCCGGTACGCCCATGGCCTCACGGAACGGGGCCGCCTCTTCAGCGGGAAGTTGGCACAGCTCCATTTCCAGCCGGGCACTAAGGACAATAAACTGGTGGCCGGGCCGCCGGTAGCGTTGCCGCCAGGTGGCCTCTACCGTGGCGGCCTGCGTTAGGTCCTCCTCCCCGATGTTGACCACCACCAACAGCGGCCTGGTACTAAGAAGTGGGAAACCCTCCAAAAGGCGGGCCTCCTCTGCATTTATGGCCTGCTCACGTAACGGCACCTTCTGCTCCAAACCGGCCTTAAGCCGTGACAGCAAAAGCTGCTCCTGGGCCATAGCTTCCCGCTCCTGTGGCTTACCCTTGTGCCCCTGCTCCCGAATCCGCTCCAGGCGCCGCTCTAGGAGGGCCAGGTCGGCGAAGACCAGCTCCCACTCCATGGCGGCCATGTCTCGGTGAGGATCCACGCTCCCTTCTGGGTGAGGCACCCTATCGTCGGCAAAGGCCCTCACCACCAGCAGGAAAGCATCCACATTACCCAGGCGTGAGAGTATGTCACCGCGCCAGTCCGGGGGTGGAGGGGACACATCGGCGTACCGGACCTCCGCGGGGACCGTTTTCCTGGGGTTGAGAAGTGCTGCCAGTGCTTTCAGGCGTGTATCCTGAACATGGGCTACCCCTATGCGCACCGGTGACGGCATCGCCTCGCCGCGGCCGGCGGTTACGGCCTCAAACAATGCACTGCGGCCACTACCGGGCAGGCCAATGATTGCCAACTCCACACGGCAATATTAACATAGCCGCCAGGGGCGGTGGTAAAATAGGGCTGTGATACTTATCCTGTGGGGTGCGGATGATTTCTCCCTGACAGAGCACCTCCGCTCGCTCAGGCAGGAGCTGGGAGAGCCTTCTCTGGCCGAAGCCAACACCACCTGGTTGGAAGGCCGCTTCTCCGCCAGGGAGTTGGCCGATGCCTGTGGTGCCAGCCCTTTCTTTATATCCCGTCGGCTGGTCATCGCAGCAGGGCTGCTCGCCCGTTTTGCCTCCCGAGGGGAGGGGGAACAGCCATCCGGTGAGGTTGAGATAAAGGCTTTCACGGAAGCCCTGGAGGCGGTGCCAGAGTCTACTTTGCTTGTGCTTACCGAGGAAAGCCTGAAACGGGACAGTCCCCTGTTCAAGAAACTACGGGGCCGGGCCGAGGTGCGGGAGTTCACCCCACCACGGTGGGCAGAGCTGCAGATGTGGATACAGAAGCGGGTGCAGCAGTCCGGCGGACAGATAGTGCCGGGCGCAGTACGGCTACTGGCCGATGCCGCAGGGGATAATCTGTGGAGCCTGGCCAATGAGGTGGAGAAGCTGGTCCTCTTTAGCGGGGGACAGCCTATTGACGAGCGGATGGTGCGCCACCTGGTGGGCCAGATGCGGGAGGCGAACCTGTTCCGGCTTACCGAGTCCCTGCTGCAGGGTCGGGCTGCCGGGGCAGGACAGGGCTTGCACAAGCTCCTGGACGGTGGTATGCAGCCGGTTCAGATATTGGGGTTCATGGCTCGCCAGTTCCGCAGCCTGGTCATGGCCCAGGACCTTCTGGGGCAGGGGCTGAAACCCGAGGAGATGGGCCAGCGCCTGAACATCCACCACCCTTATGCCTTGAAACAGACCGTTTCCCAGGCCAGGCAATACCCCTTCAGCCGGCTCCAGACGGCCCTGGAACGCTTGTTGGAAACAGACCTTGCCATTAAAACGGGGCGCTGGGACGGTGGGTTGGCGGTGGACTTTCTGGTTGCCAGCCTGTGCACCGGCTGATCGCCCTCAACCAGCCCCCAGATGACAGCCACGGCACTTTGTATTTGCAGCCTGTGCCCATACCGGCAGCCATACCAACTCACCACGGGGATTTGGTGTGAAGGCCGTACGCGGCCTCGTTTTGGCGGCAGCGGGGGTGGATGCTACTCCCAGGTACGGGTGTCTTTTACCCTTTTGTCAGCCTCGGGGATGGTGCCGGCGGGCACAAACTCCACCATATCCGCCCTTACCCGGCAGCGCTCCTGGATGTTTTTCAGCACCTCGCTGGAAAAGTCCTCCTGGGATACCTCCTCCCTGAGTTCCAGCCGCAGGGTCAGGCTATCCCGCTGCCCTTGTCTGCCCACCACCGCCTGGAAGGCGGCCACCTGGGGGAAGGGGGCCAGGGCATCGGCCACCTCCTTGGGGTGGAGGAACATGCCGCGTACTTTTACAGCGTCACCCACCCGCCCGGCTATGCGCACCAGGCGGGGAGAGGTGCGGCCACAGGCACAGGGCTCATCGGTTATCAAGGAGAGGTCACCGGTGCCGAAACGGATGAGGCAGTAGGTGGGGGAGAAGGTTGTTACCACAACCTCTCCCATTTCACCCAGCCCAAGCTGGCGGCCCGTGGCCGGGTCCACTATCTCCAGGAGGTTCTCCTCACCGATGTGCAGCCCGGCCTTCTCGGTGCACTGATAGGCCAGCACCCCCAGGTCTGCCGTGCCGTAGTTCTCCAGGGTATCCACGCCGTATTTGTCCTCCAGGATGTGGCGCAGTGACGGTGGATACATCTCCGCCCCCAGAAAAGCCCAGCGCAGGCGGAAGTCCCGGCGGACATCGTAGCCTCGGTCCTCGGCCTTCTGGAGCAGTGCATAGAGGAAGCTGGGGGTGCCCACAAAGGCGTTGACTCCCAGTTCTTTCATAATCTCCACTTGTAGTTCAGTGTTGCCGGTGCCACCGGGCACCACCACCCCACCCAGCACCTTCACGGCCTCGTCAATCCAGTGGGCAGGGGGTACCAGGTGGTAAGAGAAGGTGTTGAGGATGATATCCCCGGCGGTAAAGCCGGCTGCCGCCAGCCCTTTCACCACCACGGCGGCCCGTTCCAAGGGATCGCCGGCCTCCGGCTCGAAGATGGGGCCGGGTGAGGTGCATATCTTACGCAGCTTGCTTACCGGTATCGTTACGAAGCCGCCGAAAGGGGGATTGGCCTTCTGAAGGGACACCAGTTCGTCCTTGGTGGTAACGGGGAGTTTCTCCAGGTCACGGGCCGTTTGGATATCCGATGGGGAGACCCCGACCCGATCCATCTTCTCCCTTACCGCAGGGGCGTGGTGATAAGCATGCTCCACCGCCCCCCTCACCGCCCGGTCTATAAGCTGCTGCCGTTCCAGTAAGGACAGCGTTTCCGCCTTGCCCAGTGACATAGCCCGATCCCCACCTACCCCAGCCACCGCTTGCGGCGCTTATAGTGCTTCACATCCTTGTAGCTTTTCTGCTGGCCTACTTCGGAGAGTCCCAGGTAGAACTCCTTCACATCCTCGTTGTCCCGCAGGCCGGCGGCGGAGCCGTCCAGCACCACCCGTCCGTTCTCCATAACATATCCATAGGTGCCGATGGACAGGGCGGCCCGTGCGTTCTGCTCCACCAGCAGCATCGCGGTCTTCTCCTCCCGGTTGACGCGCTGGATGATTTCAAATATCTCCCGTACCAGGATGGGGCTGAGACCCAGGGAGGGTTCGTCCAGCAGCATCAGCTTGGGATGGGCCATCATGGCACGGCCTATGACCACCATCTGCTGCTCACCTCCGGAGAGGTAGCCTGCGGTGGCGTTGCGGTATTCCTTGAGGCGGGGGAAATAGTCATAGACCATCTCCAGATCCCGTTTCTCGCCACTGCGGCTTTTGTGGATGAGTGCCCCCGCCCTGAGGTTTTCCTCCACGGTGAGGTGCTCCAAAGTGCGCCTCCCCTCCATCACCTGGACTATGCCCATCCGGGTGATGTGCTCAGTGCCGAGGCGGTCTATCCGCTTGCCGTCAAACTCAATGTAGCCGTCGGTGACCTCCCCCAGCTCGGTGTGGAGCAGGCCGGAAACGGCCTTCAGGGCGGTGGTCTTGCCGGCCCCGTTGGCCCCCAACAGGCATATTATCTGACCATCGGGCACCTCCAAGGCCACGCCCCGGAGCACCAGGATGACATCGCTATACTTCACCTCTATGTTGCTAAGCCTGAGCACGCTATGTGCACCTCCTATATTGCGCTGTCATCCCAATAGTAGTAGGGGCTGCCCCTCCGGGGCCAGCCCCTACACCCAATATATGTCTCTTGTTAGTCCGGCACCCAACCCTTGAGCAGGTTGTTGCTTGGCATCCAGTCCGAGACAATTACGAATTTCCCGTCTTTGACGACGGCAACCCGGTAGTTGTTGGCGAGGATGCCGAACTCACGGTCAATGGTTATGGGTGGGACTACCCCGCCCATATCAAGATTTGTGGTGGTAAACAGCGCCTCGTTAATGGCGTCCCGCGTCAGGTTTTCATAGCCCACTGTCTCCAGGGCTTTCTTTATTCCCTCAACCATAAAGCGGCCAAGGGTGAATCCCTGTAAATAAACCGAGTTGAATAAATCGCCCGGGCGGTATGTCAGCATGGTTTCCCTGGCCAAATTCACTCCCGGCAGATCTTCGGTAGTTAGGGCTGCAGGAACCATACCGTATAGCCCCTCCGAGGCCTCGCCAGCCGTTGCTATCGTCGCCTCCGTAAAGCCCCAGAAAATCTGTCCGAATTTTATCTTGTCTCTGATACCCATCCTAACGGCGTCCTTGAGGATTACCGAAGCGCCGGACGGCACATGGGCAAAGAAAATAAAATCAGGATCCTTGTCGGCAAGCCTCTTAAGCTCCACGCT
Organism: Dehalococcoidia bacterium; assembly: GCA_030744635.1. Classification (GTDB taxonomy): domain Bacteria; phylum Chloroflexota; class Dehalococcoidia; order JACVQG01; family JAHKAY01; genus JASLQE01. The sequence continues at coordinate 8,789 of JASLQE010000111.1, forward strand.
GGCATCGGTGAGCGCATAGGGGACCCATTCCTGGCCCACATGCTCCACGCCTATGCTCTCGGCATATGCAGGGACCTGTCCCGGCAGCTCCACCCGGGCCATGGCCGTCTCCAGGTTCAGGAAGCCTACCCGTGGCGGCCTGCTTTCCGTCCAGTTGGCCTTCACCCAGTCCAGGAAGACCGCATCCTCATCCGAGTAGCCCGGGAACTCGCCGATGGAATACACTGGCCTTGCCGCCGCCGAGTTGGGCTGTATAGGCCCGTAGTACACCACGGGCACCTGGTCCCTGGTGATGGAGTCCAGGACGGTGAGCACCATGGAGCCGGCGGTGAGGTGCATCACCTGAGCGCCCCATGCCTCCAGCCTCCTGTAGGTGTCCACGGCCCGGGCGGGGTCGTAAGCCATGTCCTCCCACTTGATGTCCAAGGTGACAGTCTCCTGCACCCCCGCTGGTGAGGTATATTTCAGCCCACCCTGTACATCGTTGACATACTTGAGATAGTCCCACAGCCCGTAAGAGATGGGCTTGGTGGTGCTGGCCAGAGCCCCGGTTACGGATAGCCCCAGCCCCACCTTCACCTTCTTCTCCACCGGAGCGGCCGGTTGTGGCGCTACCGCTGGTTCCTCACCCCCGCATGCGGCCAGCAGCGGTGACGCAACCAGCAGCAGGGCACCCAACACCATTACTACCCAGTGCTTTCTCCTCATCTTGCCCCCTTTCTTCTTGTCCCTGCTATTTAAAGCTTTTCTAACATTGTCATGACACTTACCGACCTTGTCAATAGCTGAAGGGGTGGAGCCGGTAAGAAACCTTGAACATCTCCCAGCGGTGGGCCAGCCCCCGTGGTTCCATGATAAGAAATATCACGATAGCCAGGCCGATGAAGATATCGGGGAGGGAGGCCCCCACGCCAAAGGCCAGGGCAGGGATGTAAGCCCCTATCATCGGCGCCAGCCTTCGGCCAGCCTCCTCCACCACCCGTATAAACATGGTCCCGAAAAGGGCACCGGTGATACTTCCCATCCCCCCAATTACCACCATTGACAGAAACCAGATGGAGTGCATAAGGGTGTAGTGCGCTGCCTGAGCCACTCCCAGCCAGAATACATACAGGGCACCGGCGATTCCGGCGTAGAAGCAGCCGATGAAAAAGGCCATGAGCTTATACCCGAATACATTTATCCCCATGGTCTCGGCGGCGATATCGTTGTCTCTGACGGCCACGAAAGCCCGCCCCGTTCTGCCCCGGACAATGCTCTTGGCGAAAAAGGTGAGCAGCACTAAAACGACCATGACCAGGTAGTAAAACTTTGCGTCCGAGTCCAAAACTATCCCACCGATGCTGGGCGGGGCCACCCTCACGCCGCTGGCTCCACCAAAGAAGCGGTACAGAAGCCATCCCAGGATGAACTGGGCCGCCAGGGTAGCCAGGGCGAGGTAAAAACCCTTTAGCCTTAGTGACGGTGCCCCAAAGACCAGTCCCGTTAAGCCGGCCATGATTCCCGCTGCTGGAAGGGCCAGCCAG
>JASLQE010000112.1 GCA_030744635.1 Dehalococcoidia bacterium
GCTTGAAATGCTTCATACCCCGGTGCCCCCGGATGGGGGAGACCCCCAACTGCCCCCCCCATACACCGGAGCCGGATCACGTGCGCAAGGCCCTGGACAAGTATAGCTGGGCGGTCCTCCTAAAGACCGATATCAAGTCGGTGGCGGACTATATGCCTCTCCGGGGGGCCTCGGCGACCCACCGCAAAAAAGCCCTGTCCTACCACGCCGAGACCGGCCGCATCGTTACCGAGATTGAGGACCAGGCCTTCAGGGACGGCTTCTATCTGGCCCTGGGGCTGGGGGGTGGCTCATGCAAGGACCACCTGTGTCAAGGGCAGGTGTGCCAGTTCCTGGACAGCGGCTGCTGCCGTTTCCCGTTGAAGGCGCGCCCCTCAATGGAGGGACTGGGCAGAGATGTGTTTGGAATGGTGAGCCGGGTGGGATGGAGTATATACCCGGTGGCCAGCCATGAGTCTGAGCCGGACTCTATCCCCTGCGGTGTTTCCGTGGGACTGGTGTTCATTCAGTAAGGAGCAAAGCGATGGCTAAAGATGTCCTTGAGCTTGTGGAGGGATATGTGGGGGAAGACCCCTTGCAGTGGGGCAAGCTTTCCAGCCAGGTGACCTCCCGCCACCTGGAGCTGCTGCTGCTGCGTGAAATACTTGTAGAGCTAAGGAAGCTCAACCAGACTAAAGGGGCGTCCGCGGGGACCTCATAGCTGAGAGGGGTCGCTAACTGGCATACATATGGGTTCCGTTGTTCAGGGGGCGGACTGGAACAGCGATGGACTTAGTGGCTGCTAATCCCCGGCCACCTGTCCGTATCCAGCCCGGGTAGGAATTGTGCTATTCACGAACCTGACTATAAGTCGTAGGGTGGGTGGAGTGAAACGAAACACACCACAGGCAATCTCAAGGTGGGTTCCGCTGCGCTATACCCACCCTACTGCTCCAAAAACGGGACGGCAAGCAGCGCCCTTACGCCACCCCGGTATGTTTGTATACATCTATGGCGAAGTCGGGGCACAGCCAGGCGCAGACGCAGCAGGCGTTGCACCGCTCGGGCTGGGCCAGGATGGGCTGGGGGGAGCCCATATCGCTGAGCCTGTCAGGGGATAGCTCCAGGCATCCCCGGCTGCAGAAGCCGATGCACAGGCCGCAGCCCTGGCAAAGCCCCGTGTTGATGGTTACCTCACCCCGTGCCATGTCCCTCCGTTTGGCTGAGGCCTTCGTCTGAGCTTAGGCGAAGGATTCACGACGAAGCCCTGGCCAGCCGGGTGCCCTCTTCCAATGCCCGTTGGTTAAGCTCCAAAAGCCCCTCCCGCCGCCCACCGGATAGCCGCTGCTTGAGCGCGTCCTGTATGGCAGCTATTGGCACCGCCTGTGTGGTCTCCACATAGGCCCCTAACAGCACCAGGTTGGCCACCTGGCGGTTGCCCAGGCCGATGGCGGTATCCGAGGCGGGTATGTATAGAGCCTGGAGGTCTTCCCGCTCCGCCTTTTCCGACAGCAATGAGCTATCTACCAGGAGCAGTCCGCCCGGTGCCACCCGGCCGCTGTATTCCTGGAAAGGCAACTCCCCCATGATAATAGCCGCTTCAGGGTGAAGCATGGCCGGTGTGCTTATGGGCCGCTGGGAGAGGATGACGGTGCACTCGGTATCGCCGCCCCTCATGCTGGAGCCGTAGTTGGGGAAGTAGCTGACACAGGTATAACGGCTGGCCCCGGCCTCGGCCAGAAGCCGCCCGATGGTGAGGGCCCCCTGGCCACCGATGCCGGATATGGCTACCTCGTAGTAATCAGCCATCAGGGCACCTTTGAGTAGTCCAGGTGGTCCACATCTTTGAAAACACCCAGAGGGTATTCCGCCATCATCCGCTCTGAGATGAAGGTAAGGCACTTGGTGGGGGTGAGTCCCCAGTTGGGCGGGCAGGCGGAGAGGAACTCCACGAAGCCGTAGCCGGTGCCATCTATCTGCTTCTGGAAGGCGGCCGTCACTGCTTTCTTAGCCTTCTGGAAGTTGGCCGGTGTGTGCACAGTGACCCGGGCCGCATAGGCCACCGAGGGCATGAAGGCGGCCAGCTCAGCGGCATGCAGGGGGAATCCGGAGTTCTGGGGGTCGCGGCCGGTGGGGCTGGTGGTAGTGCGCATGCCGGGAAGGGTGGTGGGGGCCATCTGACCCCCCGTGGTGCCGTAGTTGGCGTTGTTGAGGAAGATGGTGGTGAGCTTCTCCCCTCGCAGCAAAGCGTTCATAAAGCAGCCCAGGCCGATGGCACCCAGGTCGCCGTCGCCCTGCACGGTGAACACCACGGCCTCCGGGTGAATGCGCTTCATGGCGGTGGCCATAGCGGGTGCCCTACCGTGGGGGCAGGATGTGAAGTCCACATCCAGGTTGAGCGGCATACCGGCGAAGGAGCACCCCACCCCGGCCAGCCCGATGGCCCGGCCGTCAAACTCCAGTTCCTGCATGACCTCAGCCAGGATTCGGGCGATTGTGCCATAGTGACAGCCAGGGCAGAAAACGCTGCGAGGCATCTGTGTTTTGAGTGAAGGGGTGCCGTATATCATCTCCAGGCTCATAGCAGCGTCTTTATCTCCTCCAGAATCCTCTCCGGCATGATGAGGCCGGAGCCGCCGGGAACCAGGCCTCGGCTCTTGGGTATATAGCGTGCCTCCATGCCCAGGAAGTGGACGGGCACCTTTCCCTGTAAGGCGGCTTCTACATCTTCCACCATCTCGCCGGGGCTGTCTTCCACCACCAGCACCTTGTTCGCCTTCCAGCCGAGGTCACGGAGGGTGGCCTGTGGGAAGGGCCACAGGGTGATGGGGCGCAGCAGCCCCACCGGTAGCCCCACCTGCCGGGCCTGGTCCACCGCCCCCCGGGCCAGCCGGGCCGAGGAGCCGTACGACACTATCAGCAAACGGGCGTCATCCGCATGGTATTCCTCCCACCTCACCTCGGCCTCTTCCATGTGCCGGTATTTGTCCTTCATCTTGATGTAGTAGTTGTGCGGGCCGGCATAGGTGAATGGAGACGATATGAAGAAGCTGCGTTTGCCGCCCCGCTGTGCCTTGCCGCTGAGCGCCCACTCCTTGGCGGGCAGAGGCTCAAACTCCAGCGTGCGTAGCTCCACCTGCTCCGCCATGCGGCCGATGATGAAGTCCGAGGCTACCAGCAGCGGGCCCCGGTACTTATCAGCCAGATGGAAGGCAAGCTGCATATGGTCGAAGCACTCCTGGGGTGAATCGGGGG
>JASLQE010000113.1 GCA_030744635.1 Dehalococcoidia bacterium
CGAAGGTACACCGGCCAGTTGTGCCCCACCACAGCGCTGAGGGCGGCAGCTACCGCCGCCACCGGGCTGCCTAACAATGCCAGACCCAACGAGGCTGCTGCCGCCCCCTTGGCCAGGTCAATCAAGAACACCGCCACTCCGGCCCGTGCCCCGAAGACGCGCAGCACATTGGTGGCCCCGGAGCTGCCGCTGCCCAGGGCACGCACATCCAACCCCCGCAGCACCTTTCCGGCGATGAAACCGGTGGGTACAGCGCCCAATAAGTAGGCAACGATTACGACTACCGGCCAGGCGGCGATGCTTTCCTCCCTCGGCCTTTGAAAAGTAACCGGACCGGTGTCCCGCGGAAGCCAAAGGCATCCCGGAGCCGGTTCTCCAGATAGCGCTGGTAGGAGAAGTGAAGGAGGCGGGGGTCATTGACCCGGAACATGAATGTGGGCGGGTTGACCTGCACCTGGTGTGTGGAGAATACCTGCAAGGTGCGGCCGCCGCGGCTGGGGGGGTGGTGGCTGGTCAGGGCCTCTTCCACCACTTTACGCAGGCTATCCGCGGGCGGCTCATTCAGCCGTTCCTGATAGACGGTATAGGCCGCATCCAGCACCCCATCCACACCGGTCCCGTGCAGGGCCGAGGTAAATATCACCGGGGCATATGGAATGAACCTGAACTTGTTTCGTAAGTAAGCAATGTATGAGGCGGGGTCTGGCTGCTCTACTAGGTCCCATTTGTTCACCACCACCACAATTCCCTTGTATGCATCCTGGACGAACCCGGCAATGTGCAGATCCTGAGCGGCGATGCCGCTAAGGGCCTCGATGACCAGTATGGCCACATCCGCCCTGCCGATGGCCCGCATGGCCCGAAGCATGCTATAGCGCTCCACCCCGGGCGATATGTGTCCCCGGCGGCGCAGCCCGGCGGTATCTATGAGGAGCACCGGCTGTTCCTGAAAGAGCCAGGGGGTATCCAGGGCATCCCGAGTGGTGCCGGGAATCTCTGTTACCAGTGCCCGCTCCTGGCCCACTATGGCGTTAAGGAGCATAGACTTGCCCACATTTGGCCGCCCCACAATGGCCATCCGCATCATCGGCTCCCCGGCGGGCTCCTGGGTACCCTGGGGCAAGAGGGGCATAAGCCCTTCCAACAGCTCCATCACCCCTCTGCCATGGTAGGCGCTGATGGTTAGCGGCTCTCCCAGCCCCAGGCGATAGAACTCTACGGCGTTATCCCGCCGGCGACGGGTTTCAGCCTTGTTGGCTACCAACAGGAGCGGTTTGCCGCTGCAGCGCAGTGCGGCGGCCACCTCCTCGTCCCCGGCCGTCAGCCCCTCACCGGTGTCCACCATAAACAGGATAGCATCGGCCTCAACAATGGCCATCTCCACCTGGGCTTTCACCTGGCGGGCCAGGTTGGTGCCGGGGGACATCTCCAAGCCCCCCGTATCTACTATCGTGAACTCTCGGTCATCGTGGGAGATATCGGCATAGATACGGTCACGGGTGGTGCCGGGAAAGTCCTCCACTATGGCCCAGCGGTGGCCAGCCAGGCGGTTGAGAAGGGTGGACTTACCTACATTGGGCCGCCCCACTATTGCCACCAGGGGCTTAGCCACTGCGGCGCTCCCTTTGCCAGACCTTGACCATCTCGCTGTCATAGGTTTCCAAAGGCAGCTTCAATTCCAAGGCGGTCTGAACTATCACAGCGTCAACCTCCCTCACCGCACTTAGTTAGCCATCGCCTCAAGCCCCTCATTTTGCAAAGATTCACAAATCACCTCGATACCACATGTCAGCCATACTAATTCCAGTAGCAGTAGCAAGGGTAAATATGATAACTGGGACAGCCATAGGCACCGGTCTGAAATCAGCTGAACTTGCTAGGGTGATCGCTAAAGTAAAATAGAGGACAAAGCTAATAGATACTGACCAGAAGATGGCTACGCCAACAGCAGTCGGAAGACGCCAAAGCGCTATTTGTCTTGCTTCAAAGCAGGGCATGTTGCTCTTATCCATAAGGTTGTGTCCGCTATCGAGCTGTATTTTCATACCATCGCGTCTGATGCATCTACGGATATGTTCAAAAGGATAACCAGCCACCTGAAGCCTCTCAAAGTGCTTGCAGTTTGAACACTTTGCCTTCATCCTTGCTTCCTCCCAGCATCCACTCCGTGGAACTCATTCTCTGCTTAAGTTTCCTTTCATCAGACGGGCCAGCACCGCTTTTTGTAGATGGAGTCGGTTCTCCGCCTGGTCAAAGATGACTGATTGCGGCCCCTCTAGGATATCGGGAGCCACCTCCTCGCCGGGGTGAGCGGGGAGGGGGTGCATGAGCATGGCATCGGGGGCAGCGGAAAGCAGCCCGGCGTCCACCTGGTAGGCGGAGAAGTCCTTTCTACGCTGCACTGACTCCGCCTCCTGCCCCATACTTGTCCATACATCGGTATAAACCACATCGGCCCCGGTTACCGCCTCCCGGGCGTCCCGGGTGAACAGGAGCCGGGAGCCGCTGGTGGCGGCAGCGGAGCGGGCCTGCGATACAGTGTCCTCATCCATGGCATATGCCGAAGGGGTAGCCAGGTGGAAGTTTACCCCTACCTTGGCTGAGGCCAGCAGCAGGCTGCGGGCCACATTGTTCGCATCGCCCACGAAGGCCAGGGTAAGCCCGGCCAGCTTCCTCCTCTTCTGCTGGATGGTGAGGAGGTCAGCCAGGGCCTGGCAGGGGTGCTCCTGGTTGGAGAGTCCGTTGATTACGGGTATGGATGCGTGCTGGGCCAGCTCCTCAAGGGTGCCCTGGGCGAAGGTGCGGACCACCAGCCCATCCACATAGCGGCTGAACACCCGGGCCACATGCGATGCCGGCTCCCGTGTGCCCAGACCCACCTCGGCGGGGGACAGGAACAGGCTGTCGCCCCCCAAATGGCGGGCGGCTACCTCAAAGCTCACTCTGGTACGCAAAGATGGCTTTTCAAAGAGCAGGGCCACTGTCTTCCCCTCAAGCTGGCGGCCCCTGGTGCCCATCATTTCCTGGGCGTGGTCCAGGAGACCCCCGATATCGTCAGCCGTGAGATCGGCAACGGAGAGGAGGTCCTTGCCCTTCATGGGGCGATAGTTTCCAGGCGATAACGCAACCGGCCCCCGGGGGCCTTCACCTCTACATCTTGTCCCTCTTTCTTGCTCAGCAGGGCCTGGCCCAGAGGGGATGTCACTGAAATCTTACCCTTTGCCAGGCTGGCCTCGCTGGGGTCCACCAGAGTATATATGGCGGAGGCCCCGTTGGAGTCGGAGATGGTTACCCGGCTGCCCAACCCAGCCCGCCGTGCCGATAGGGTATTACTGCCCACCACATTACCACCCAGGGCGGACTCTATGGACCGGATGCGGGAGTCCAGGTGGGATAACCGCTCCCGGGCTGCCTCCAGTGGGGCGTTCTCCCGGAAGTCCTTGTCCTCCCGGGCGGTACGCACCTGTTGGACTACCCCCTGTCGCTCCTGTTGCAAGGCCTGAAGATCCCGCTTCATCTCTTCGGCCCCCTCAGTGGTCAGTGATGGAGGAGGTGCCGCTGTCCGGCGAAACGATGCCGCTTTTGCCCCTGACTTCTTGAGTCTGAGGTGGGCAGCCATGTTGGTGGAGGTAAGCTTCTGGCTCTTGGCGTAAAGCAGGAAAGTCCGTACCGGCTCCAGCTTGGGACCGGGGTTCTGGGTAGATGAGGCTATTCTCTCCGCGAAGTTGGCCACTTCAGGTGGGGTGAGCCGGGACAGGGGCCGCTCCCAACCATACCAGCGCACGAAGCGCTGCACCTCCTGCTGGGTGATGCCCCTTTCCTCAGGTGACAGGCTCGATAGAAACCTGGTAGCAGCGTCTCCGATGGTGAGGCGAGTGTCAGCTTCGGCCACAGTATGCCCTCCATCGGATAATTCTGGCACACACCTGTGGCAGTGTCAAACAGACCGGAGAGGTCGTTCAGCAGGCCTTTCTCCTCCCGCCCGTGGGGTTTTACCCCCGGCCCGCCTCTATTCCCGCTCTGCCAGGAGCTCCGCGAACTGCTCCAACCTCTCTTTAATCTCCTCGGGAGGGACAATAGAGGGGTCGCAGTACTCCATATCCACCACATAGAAAGGCAGGCCCACCTCTCTGGCCATGGCGTCCCTGAGGAGACGTATGGTGCCCGTGCCGTGGGAGCAGCCAAGGTTGGCCCAGTAGAGCACCCCATCGGCCTTATACGCCACGGCGTCTGCCACGGCGTCCTTTACCATGGCCTCCAGCGCCGGGCCGTGCATCTCACGGCAGGCTGGGATGGCGAAGCAGCGCCGGGCTACAGATAGCATACCCAGTTCCGGCTCCGGCTCCCAGTCCCCCCAGTGAGACAGGAAGGGGTCGGCTACCACACTGACCCCGAACTCCTGCTGCAACCAGTCCAGCACCTTCCAGCTATGTATGGGGGCGGGAAACAGGGTAAGAAGGCGGAACCGCTCCCGAGGGGCATAGCCCTTCCCCTCGGCTACCAGGCCCGACATCTCCTCCAGGATGGCCTGGTTGAAGGCCGCCCCCTCCACGGTGCCGAAATAGAGCCAGTTGATGGTCTGCATCTGAGCGCTACGCCGGTTGGTTGCGGGTGAGGGGACTGCTTTCCGTAGCTCGTAAATCTGTCTCTGGAGGGACACCATATCCCCCGCATGACCGATGCACCGGCGCAGCATGTCCCCATCAAGCTTGCGCCCCGAAAGGCCTTCCAGGAAGTCCACCATGCCCTGCAACTCTGCGGCATAGTACTCTATCTCCCGGCCCAGGCACCGGTAGGGGCGGTCCACATAATAGCCGGGACACTGGCAGAGGTCCATCAGTGCCCCACCTACCATGGCCGTGTTTTCGCACGCCTGTTTGCTCCACACCACGGCATCGGGCGTGGGGACCCATCCCTTGGCCCACGCCCCGACGACACTCTTGTGGACGCTGCACAGAAAAGGGTTGAGCCCGAAGCTCTTGGAGGTGCTCAGAAGCTCCTCGTACTCCCGGTGCAGGACCATCAGGGTACTGGTGGTCACCTCCATACAGAGTGGGACCACACCCATGGCTAAAAGGGGCTCTGTGGGCAGCATCAAGGTGTGGGCCACCACGAAACCGCCCTCCTGCTTGGCGCGCAGAACGCGGGCGTAGTAATCGGCCAGCAGTTGATAGTAAAGGCCGTCCGCGCGGTTACCTGCCTGGTGACGGCGCTGGGCCACCCCCTGTAAGACGGTCACCATTTGCTGGTAGCGGTTTAGGTCTTCCGCAGTCGCTTTCAAGCTCACCATTCCTTAAGAGCCGGAGCGGGATGAGAATCGCCTTATCAAAACACAGTGCAGCAAGCCAACCCCCTGCCCACTGGCAACGATGATATTCCCGGTGCGCACGGCCGTCACCCGGGCCTGTACCCTGCCGGGCTGGAGGGGGATACCTGGATGGGTGGGGTGGGCAGCGGCTATAATTGGCCAGAATGCGTATCATAGTTTTGCAGTTATGCTAAGCCCCTACAGGGTCCTGGACATGACCTCGGGAGGAAGCTGCCTTTGCGGGCGGATTCTCGGTGACCTGGGCGCTGATGTCATCAAGATTGAGAGGCCTGCGGGTGACCCCACCCGCAGCATCGGCCCATTTGTCGGCGATACCCCTGACCCGAAAAAGAGCCTCTTCTGGTTCGCTTACAACTCCAACAAGAGGGGTATCACCCTGGACATCGACCACCCGCAGGGCCGGGACCTCTTCAAAAGGCTGGTCCGGTCCACGGACCTCCTCATAGAGTCCTTCCCCCCCGGCCATATGGAGTCCCTAGGGCTCAGCTATGGGGTGCTGCGAGGGTTGAACCGGGGGCTGATAATGGCCTCTATCACACCTTTCGGTCAGGACGGGCCTTATAGGGACTATGCGGCGACCGATATCGTGGGCATGGCCATGGGCGGCCAGATGTTCTCCACCGGTGACCCCGACCGCGCCCCGGTCCGCATCGGCTTCCCCCAGGCATACTTGCACGCCGGGGCAGAGGCCGCCGCCGGCCTGACGCTTGCCCTGTACCACAGGGGGATTACCGGGGAAGGGCAGCATGTGGATGTGTCCATGCAGGCCTCCCTTGCCCTGACTTCGGGAAGCGCCATCCCCACCTGGGTCACATTGGGCAAGGAACTGCCCCGGGTGGGAAACTACCGGGCCGGGCTTGGCGGGGGCACGCTGATACGACAGCAGTATCCGTGCCAAGACGGCTTTGTTGCCTTCGCTATAATCGGAGGCACTTCAGGGGCCAGGACTAACCGCCCCCTGTCCGAGTGGATGGACCGGGAAGGCATGTCCGATGACTTCTTCAGAAGCATTGACTGGGACTCATTTCATGTGCCCAGCACGCCTCCGGAGGTGATGGCCCGAATTGAGCAACAGGTGAGACTGTTTTTCATGACCCATACCAAGTTAGAGCTGTACCAGGGGTCGTTGGAACGGCACATCATGCTGTACCCCCTGGCCACTCCCAAGGACATTCTGGAGAACCAGCAGCTTGAGGCGAGGCAGTTCTGGGTGGAGATGGAACACCCGGAGTTGGGGCGCAGTATTACCTACCCCGGGCCGTTCATGAAGGCATCGGCTGTGGAATGCACCATGATAC
>JASLQE010000114.1 GCA_030744635.1 Dehalococcoidia bacterium
CGGCTCTCTCAATCCAAAAGCTCATTTCCAGAAGGAGATAACACTGGAGCAGGCAATGAGCTCCCCCATGGTTGCCTGGCCCCTGGGCCTGTTTGATTGCTGTGGGGTAAGCGACGGCAGCGCCATAGCCATCATCACCCGTCCCGAAATAGCCAAGCGCTTCCGGGACGACTACATATTGGTAAAAGGAATGGGCGTGGTATGCTCCGCTCGCCAGGGGCTGCTGCAGGACGACTATGACTTCAACCACTTTGACGAAAATGTGAACGCCGCCCGTATCGCCTATGGTGAGGCCGGTATTACGGACCCTCCGAAGCAGATTGACCATTCCATGGTCCACGATTGCTTCACCATTACCGAGCTCATAACCTATGAGGACATGGGCTGGTGCCCCCGGGGTACCGCCAAGGAGCATGTAGAGAATGGCTTCTTTGATCTGGATGGGGGCGAAATAGCGGTGAATGTGGATGGTGGTCTAAAGTCCTTCGGCCACCCCATTGGGGCCAGCGGCATCCGCATGATTTACGAGGTATACAAGCAGCTACAGGGCAAGGCCGGCAAACGCCAGCGCAAGAGCCCGGAGCTTGGCGCCATACATAACATCGGCGGCTACCCCGGCTCCTTCACGGCTGCCGTTGGTGTTTTCGGCAAGAGGGACTAAAAGCAAGCTTCACTGCAAAACCGAATAGGCCCAAGACAGCAGGTGCCCCTCCGCGGGCTTAATGCAATGCCTGCCGAGGCTGAGGAAGAGGAACTGAGTCCTTGGCCTGTGGGCCAGGGACTCAGCTTTTAGGGAGGTTCGGATTGGATGCATAAGAAAGAAAAAGAGGAAAAAGTCGCTGATCTGGCACAGCAGTTGGGGGAGGCCTCGTTGACCGTGTTCACGGACTTCCGGGGACTCTCTGCGCAGCAGATGACACGGCTGCGAAGGCAACTCCGGGAGTCCGGTATCAGGTACCAGGTGGCTAAGAATACCATGGTCCGTTTTGCCCTCTCAAGCCGGGGGTTAACGGACTTCGATGCCCTGCTGGACGGGCCTATCGCCATAGCCTACAGCCAGGGAGACGAAACGGTAACCCCCCGGCTGCTCCAGGAGTTTATCCGCAGCAACCGCTCCCCGTTACGTCTCAAGGGCGGCCTGTTGGGCAACCGGGTGCTGATGCCTCAGGAGTTGACGCTGCTGGCAACCATCCCACCGAAAGAGATGCTGATAGCCCAGCTTGCCGGGGGTCTCAAAGCACCTATAACCGGGCTGGTAACCGTTCTCAACGGGGTGGTTAGAGGCCTGGCGCAGGTGCTAAACGCGAGAATGAAGCAGATGGAACAAGGAGGCTAAAGTGGACAAGACTGAACTGATAGAAGCTATCAAGAAAATGTCGGTGCTGGAGCTGGCCGAGGTAGTAAAGGCCCTGGAAGCAGAGTTCGGGGTAAGTGCTGCCGCCCCGGTGGCGGTGGCTGCGGCGCCCGGAGCCGGGGTCGGTGCAGCTGCTACGGCTGTAGAGGAAGAGGAACAGACCGAGTTTAATGTCATACTGGCCCAGATCGGTGAGAACAAGATTAATGTAATCAAGGCGGTGCGGGAGCTTACCAGCCTCGGCTTGAAAGAGGCCAAAGAGCTGGTGGAGGCCGCCCCCAAAGCCGTAAAAGAAGGCATTGGCAAGGACGATGCCGAGGCTGCCAGGAAGAAACTGGAAGAGGCCGGGGCCAAAGTAGAGGTCAAATAGGTTTTACCCCTGGTACCCACCAGCTAGCGGGTTATGTCTGGGGGGCCATGTCCCCCAGACCCCATTTGGGGATGTTTAAATCGGAACGCCGGCTCGTGCCCTCTTGATAGGGGATGCTATTTACCGGTGAAACGGGCAAGCCGCTTCTCCAGCACCGCCCGTGAGGCTTCAGCCGTATCCTCATAACCCAAAAGCTCAAAAGCTGCCCCTTGCTCCGCCCGGAAGGCCTCCTTGAGGCTTACAAAATCGTTATCGTTCAGGGTCTTCCTCATAAGCCTTACGGCGCGCGGACTCTTGCCCGCAATCACCCGTGCCCATTTTATAGCCTCGGACATCAGGTCTTCAGGCGGCAGCACTGCGTCCACACCGCCCAGCCGGTACATCTCCCGGGCACCCAACCTCTCGCCGGTGAGCGCCATCTTACGCGCCTTCATAAGCGGTATCATCCGTGACAGGAACTTGGCCCCACCCACCAGGCCTACATCTATCTCC
>JASLQE010000115.1 GCA_030744635.1 Dehalococcoidia bacterium
TTTCTTCTCCTCCAACACAGGGTGAAACAGCACCTGCACCTTTGTTGGGATAGCCGGCAGCTCGTCTACAAACAGGATACCCCGGTTGGCCCGAAATACGCCGGTGCCGGTAAATACCTGTGGGTCGGAGGGGCTCCTGCCCTTGGCTATAGCCTGTATATCCTTGAGTCCCAGGAGCTTCGCCTCATTGGTGTACTCATTGCCCTGAATACGAGAGAAGCGTGTATCACCCGGGATAATCTCGACCCCGAACTCCTTGGCGGAGTCCTGACTGGCCCGGCAACGGGGGCACATCAGGTGGGGAGGCCACTTGGGGTCATCGTGGTAGGCACAGCCGCTAATTGCGGGTACAGCAGGCAACAGCCGTGTCAGGGAACGGGCCAGGCGGGTCTTGCCAGTGCCTTCCTCCGATACCAGATAGGGGTGTGCTCCGGAAAGGAGGGCACGCAACACATCTCGCTTGGCCTCTTCACGACCCTGGATTTCAGGTAGCGGGTCTTCGCCCTTGCGCATTTTTTCGAGTATGGAAAGTCGTAGCTGGTAAGTCACCGGCAGTGGTGTGTAACTCTTTAGGTTCAAGCTGGCGGTGGACCGGGACGCCCTCCCCGAACTTCCTTTAGGCATTATTCCCCCAAATACAGTTTCAGTACCCCAAATTAAATATACGGCCCCCGAAGGGGCATCTCAAAATATCATGCTGGTTTATCCCATGGAATGTCAAGCAAGGCCTACCCCAACGGACATGGTGTAGCATAAGAGTGTCCTATCTTTTCCAACCTATAGGGGGTATCAACCAGATGATTGAGGCCTTCATCGAGGTCCGCCAGGCCAAAGGTGCCGGCGAGGAAACCGAAGCCTCTTAACCGTTTTCCGCCTTGCGCCTGACCAGCCGGAATGTGCCCCACAGGTAGTAGAGCCATAGCGGCAGGGCCACTATCCCCGTGGACAGTCTATCACCCGGCGGCCCGTAAAAGTCCGGGGCTTGCTCAATCAGGTAGTAGCGCAGGGTGTCAAATACCGCTTGAGGCAGGCTGGTCAGGGTGAGAATGCCGAAGATGAGGAGCAGGGCTATCACATACAGCCGTTGCAGCTACTCTCCCTCCTCCTGGCCCCGCTCCAGTCGGCGCCGTCCGTAAAGGTGCATCCCCCAGATAATGCCCCCAACTATGGTGGAACTCAGTCCGTTGAGGAGCCCCTCCTGGGAGGAGCGGTCCAGGGCTTTCAGTCGCTCCTATTCCTGCTGCTGAAGCTCCTCCGGCGGGGGTATTTTGTACGCATACCGGTCGGAGTAGTAGCTGAACTCCTGTCCCAGGGCGGCCCCCATCCCCGCCCGCACCAGGTTGGATATCCCATCCACCATCACCAGAAGAGATATCACTGTCATCAGGTAGAAATAGACCAGGAACAGGGCGCGCCACGAGATGTTCAGCCCCTGGCCGCTCCGCAGCCGGAAGATGAAAAATACTACGGCCCCTATGGCCACCGCCACCAGGGCTATCACCATTATGGGTATTACATATCCGGGCATTTCCTCAACCTCTTTTTTCTACCACCTACTGCTGCCCCTATTTTAAAGCGCCAGGGCGGCGGCCCAGCCCTCGGCGATGGCCTCCCTGAGGCCGCGGGGCTCCACACAGTCACCTATTTCTGCTAACGCAATGCCCTCTATTTGAGTTATCTTGACCGGCGAGGCTCCGGCGGCCAACACTATCGTATCCGCCTCTACGAGTTCCTTCTTCCCTGCCACAGCGATGACCAGGCCCTTGTCCGTAATCTCCTCGTAGCTCACTCCGGTTAGCAGGCGCACCCCCAGCCCCTCCAGGCGCATCAGCAGCAGCGCCCGTATAGACGGTGTCACTTTCTGGGCCATCTTCTCTCCCCGGCGCATGACGGTTACCAGCTTTCCCTGATTAGCCATCATCTCAGCCACCTCACAGCCCACCATCTCGCCCCCGATGATGGCCACCTTCCGACCCACCAGGGTGGTGCCCAGCAATACCTCCGCCGCCAGCACCACATGGGAGCCGTTCACTCCGGGTATGGCAGGGACCACAGGCTCCACCCCGGTAGCCGCCACCACGGCATCGGGGGAAACGGACTGTATGGAACTCGCGCTGGCCTCTCTACCCGTCTCAACCTGAACCCCCAGCGTATCAAGCTGGGCCTCATAGTAGGGCAGCAGCGGGACCAGCCGCTCCTTGTGGGGCGGCACCACCGCCTGTAGAAGCTGGCCTCCCAGCCGGGGGGTCTTCTCCCATAATGTGACCTGGTGCCCGCGTAGAGCGGAGGTGCGGGCGGCCTCCATGCCCCCTGGCCCCCCACCTATAACCAGCACCTTTTTCGGCCTATCCAAGCGGGCTATGCACCAGTCTACCTCCCGTCCCGCCGCCGGGTTCACCTGGCACTCTATGTCCTTTCCCATCACCACCCCGTCGCGGCAGTGCATACAGGCTATGCAGGGCCGGATGTCCTGGGGTCGGCCCTCTTCCGCCTTCAGAGGCAGCTCCGGGTCTGCTATCAGGGCGCGACCGAAGGCTATGAGGTCGGCCCGCCCCTCTTTCAGGGTGGCCTCCCCCAACTCCGGGCTCATCAGCCCTACGGCTATCACCGGAATGCGCAGTGCCTTCTTTATAGCAGTAGTCAGGGGCAGCAACCCCCCGGGCACGGTGGGCAGGGATGCCTGCTGACGCTGATCCCCCACCCCCCAGGCCGAGATATGCACCGCCGCGGCTCCGGCCTCCTCGGCCAGCCCAGCGATGAGTACCGCATCTTCGTTGGACAGGCCGTTGGGCATCCACTCCTGGCCGTTCATGCGCAGCCACACCGGGTAGTCCGGCCCCACCGCCTCTTTGACTCGCCTCAGCACTTCAAGGACCAGGCGGGCACGGCCGGGCACCTCGCCACCGTAGCCGTCCTGCCGGCGGTTCATTGTGGGTGAGAGGAAGGAAGCTAATAGATAGCGATGAGCACCATGTATCTCCACACCGTCAAATCCGACCTCTTTG
>JASLQE010000116.1 GCA_030744635.1 Dehalococcoidia bacterium
GAACAAACAAGAATATGTTTACTTTACAAAAAGCGTATGCGGGAAACGAAAGAACGGTATGTGCTGCAATACTTTTAGAAGTAGGTTAGGTTGAAATGGCATTTACTTTAGCGGAAAAGATTCTTAGCCTGAAAACGGGAAAGGAGTGCCAGGCGGGTGAGATAATCATCGCCCCCGCGGACCTGGTGTTCGCTCAGGACACCACCGGCCCCCTCGCCGTCCGCCAGTTCGATGCCATGGGCTTCACTAAACTGGCCAACCCCCAGCGTTCGGTGCTTTTCCTGGACCACGCAGCACCATGCCCCCAGAAGGAGTTCGCCAACGACCACCAGTTCATGCGGGACTTCGCCCGCCGCACCGGGGCCTTCCTCTCCGATGTGGGGGAGGGTGTGTGCCACCAGTTAGTGGCCGAGTCCTGGGCGGGGCCGGGGGATATCGTGGTGGGGGCGGACTCCCACACCGTCACCGCCGGGGGCCTGGGGGCATTCGCCTCCGGCTTCGGCTCCTCCGATGTGGCCGTGGCCTGGGCGCTGGGCAAGACCTGGCTCCGGGTGCCGGAGACCTTCCTCATAAACCTCTCCGGCTCCCTTACCAGGGGGGTGTACGGCAAAGACCTCATCCTGCACCTCATCGGCCTCCTGGGGGCCGATGGTGCCACCTACAAGGCCTTGGAGTTCGGGGGGGAGGGGGTGGGCAACCTGAGTGTGCCCGACCGCCTCACTGTCTCCAATATGGCCGTTGAGGCTGGGGCCAAGGTGGGCCTGTTCCACAGCGACGACCTCGCCCGGCAGTATCTGGAGGCCCACGGGCGGGGTGAGCAATTTATACCCCTCAGTGCCGACCCCGGCGCTACTTACGAGAGGGTGCTTGACATAGACCTCTCCGCCCTGGAGCCGGTAGTAGCCAGGCCCCACACCGTGGACAATGTGGCCCCAATCCGGGGGCTGGACCATACCCCGGTGGACCAGGCCTTCATCGGCACCTGCACCGGAGGCCGGCTGGAGGACCTGGCGGAGGTTGCCGCCGTCCTCAAAGGGAAACAGCGCCACCCGGACACACGGCTGTTGGTAGGCCCCGCCTCCCGTCAGATACTCAGCGCCGCCATCCAGGCGGGCTATGTCCAGACGGTCATCGAGGCCGGGGGCATCATCTTGCCGCCTGGCTGCGCCGCCTGCTTAGGGGTGCACCAGGGGGTGCTGGGGGACGGGGAGAACTGCCTCTCCACCGCCAACCGTAACTTCCTGGGGCGGATGGGCAACCCCAGCGCCTTCATCTTCCTGGGCAGTCCGGCATCTGCGGCAGCGGCGGCCATCACCGGCCATATTACAGATCCCAGGGAGCTGATGTAATGCTGAAAGGTAAAGTGTTCAAGTTCGGCGATGGCATCTCCACGGACCACATAATCCCCGGCAGGTACACCCACCTCCGAAGTAACCTGCCCGAGCTGGCCAAGCACACCCTGGAGGACGCCGACGCCACCTTCGCCTCCCGGGTGCAGCCCGGCGACTTCGTGGCCGGGGGGAAGAACTTCGGCCTCGGCTCCAGCCGGGAGCACGCCCCCCTTGTAATCAAGATGTGCGGGGTGGGGGCCGTGCTGGCGGAATCGGTCTCCCGCCTCTTTTTCCGCAACGCCATCAATGTGGGCCTGCCCATCCTCCTGGGTGACACATCGGGGATTCAGGAGGGCGATGAGCTTGAGGTGGACCTGACCGGTGGCACCGTCCATGACCGCACGCGAGGGCTGAGCATCACATGCAGCCGCATCCCTCAGTCCATGCTCCACATACTGGAAGAGGGGGGACTGGTGGAGTATATTAAGAAACATGGCGATTTTGAGTTTTAGGCTATGAGGAACCCGTACAGCGTAACCCTCATCCCCGGCGATGGCGTAGGCCCGGAGGTGACTAGGGCCACCGTCAAGGTGTTAGAGGCCACAGGTGTCAGGTTCCAATGGGAGCCTGTGGAGGCCGGTGAGGCGGTTGTGGCGCGCTACGGCACACCCCTCCCGGAGGAGGCGCTGGCCTCTATAGGCCGCACCAAGCTGGCCCTGAAAGGCCCCCTCACCACCCCGGTGGGCTTCGGCTTTAGAAGCATCAATGTGTCCCTCAGAAAGCAGTTTGACCTCTATGCTTGTCTGCGCCCCTGCCTGAGCTTCACCGGTGCCCCCAGCCGGTACGAGGATGTGGACCTCATTGTAGTCCGGGAGAACACCGAGGACCTCTACATCGGGCTGGAGTTTGAGAAGGGCACCCCGGAGATGGCCCGGCTCCGGACACTGGTGAAGGAGGACCTGCACGAGAACCTAGAAGGGGGTTGGGGGGTGAGCCTGAAGGCCATCTCCGAGGCCGGCAGCCGCCGCATCCTAAAGTTCGGCTTTGACTACGCGCAGGCCCACGGCCGCAAGAAGGTTACCGTAGTCCACAAGGCCAACATCCTCAAGTTCACCGACGGCATGTTCCTGGCCATAGCCAGGGAGGTGGCCGCGGAGTACCCGGGTGTTGAGTTCGAGGACATAATAATAGATAACCTGTGCATGCAACTGGTGAGGAACCCGGACCGCTTTGATGTCCTCGTCCTGCCCAACCTGTACGGCGATATCATATCCGATTTGTGCGCCGGGCTAATCGGCGGCCTGGGGCTGGCCGCCGGGGCCAACATCGGGGAAGGGGCGGCCATCTTCGAGCCTACCCACGGCTCCGCCCCCCGCTACGCCGGGCAGGACCGCATGAACCCCATGGCCATGATACTATCCGGTGCCATGCTGCTCCGGCACCTGGGCGAGGACGGGGCCGCCGTGAGGGTGGAGCAGGCGGTGGGACAGGTCATCCAGGAGGGCAAGACCCTCACCTATGACCTGGCCCGGGAGGCCGCCCCAGCCTCCACCTCCCAGGTGGCCGAGGCGGTCGTGGAGGCCATGAGGAGGAGCCATGCGTAAGAAGATAACCGTGGTGGGTGCGGGCAATGTAGGCGCCTCCTGCGCCCAGCGGCTGGCGGAGCGGGGCTACGCCGATGTGGTGCTGGTGGACATCGTCCCCGGTGTGCCCCAGGGCAAGGCCCTGGATATCCAGGAGGCGGCCCCGGTGGCAGGGATGGACGCCCTGGTCACCGGTGTCAACACCTACGAGGCCAGTGCCGGCTCGGATGTAGTGGTGATAACCGCAGGTGTCCCCCGCAAACCCGGCATGAGCCGGGATGACCTGGTGACCACCAATCAGAACATCGTGGCCAGCATCACCCGGGATGTGGTGAAGCACTCTTCGGACTGCGTCATCGTGGCCGTTACCAACCCCCTGGATGTCATGGCCTATGTCATACTGAAAGAGAGCGGCTTCCCCCGAAGCCGCGTGGTGGGCATGTCCGGGATACTGGATACGGCTCGCTTCCGCACCTTCATCGCCCTGGAGCTTGGCGTGTCTGTGGAGGATGTGCAGGCCCTGGTGCTGGGCGGCCACGGCGACCAGATGGTGCCCCTGCCCCGGATTACCAGTGTGGGCGGCATCCCCCTGCCCCAGCTACTGCCCCAGGAGACCATAGGCCGTCTGGTACAGCGTGCGGTAAAGGGAGGAGGGGAGATTGTGGATCTGCTGAGCACCAGCGCCTACTACGCCCCCTCGGCGGCCGCCGTCCAGATGGTGGACGCCATCGCACTGGACAAGAAGCGCATCCTGCCTGCCGCCGCCTATTTGGAGGGCGAGTATGGCATAGAGGGGGTGTTCCTGGGGGTGCCGGTCAAGCTGGGGGCCGGGGGGGTGGAGCAGATAATGCAGGTGGAACTCAGCCCTGATGAGCAGGAGGCCCTGAAACTCTCCGCCGCTGCCGTCCGGGAGCTGATTGAGGTGACCCTCAAGGCATGAGGGAAGTCCCCGCCACCCTGATTGCCGAGACCATATCCCGCATGTGCCGGGAGGCTAGCACCCATTTAGGGGATGACATGGTGGCCGCCTTCCGCAGCGCCCTGACCCGGGAGGAGTCCCCCCTGGGGCGGGAGGTGCTGGAGAGGCTGCTGGAGAACGCCGAGCTGGCCCGCCGGGAGACCATACCCCTGTGCCAGGACTGCGGCACTGCTGTTGTGTTCCTGGAGGTGGGCCAGGAGGTCCATATCCAGGGTGACCTGGAGGAGGCGGTGCAGGAGGGGGTGAGGCAGGGCTACAAGGGAGGCTACCTGCGTGCCTCCATCGTGGTGCGGCCCTTCTCTGCCCGTCAGAACACTGGGGACAACACCCCGGCCATAGTTCACACGGAGCTGGTGCCTGGGGACGCCCTGCGGATACAACTGTTGCCCAAGGGGGGTGGGGCGGAGAACATGAGCCGCCTGTCCATGCTATCCCCGGGTGACGGCCGCCAGGGTATTGTGGACTTCGTGGTCAAGGCGGTATCCGAGGCCGGTTCCAACCCCTGTCCACCGGTAATAGTTGGTGTGGCGGTGGGAGGCACGGCGGACCAGGTAATGCTGCTGGCCAAGAAGGCCCTGCTGCGCCCCGTGGGCCGGCCCAACCCCGACCCCGAGGTGGCCGGGCTGGAACAGGAGTTACTGGAGCGCATCAATGCCCTGGGTATCGGCCCGGAAGGGTTCGGGGGCACAGTCACTGCCCTAGCCGTCCACGCCGAGGTCATGTCGTGCCACATCGCTTCCCTGCCTGCGGCCGTAAACCTGCAGTGCCACTCCAACCGATACCAGGAGGCCCGCCTGTGATACCAGCATACCGGAGCCGCAAAATGATGGCAGCACCACATCCGTGGGAAAAATGGCGGATGGGCACCGTAGCCTTTGCCATGCACCGCGCCAGCGGGGTGGTCATAGCCCTCTACGGCATCACTCATGTGATGGTCGTATCCTTCGCTCTGGCTGGAGAGGAGGGTTTCAACCGGCTTATGGATACCTTCCAGCAGCCCTGGGTGCTGGTGCTGGAGATGCTACTTGTAGCCGTGGTCCTGTTCCATATGCTCAACGGGGTGCGCATCCTGCTCTTTGATATCGGGGTAGGCGTTCGCCACCAGAAGGCGCTCTTTTTAGGCCTGATGGTAGTAGGGGCGGTGGTGCTGACCCTGACCGTTATTATTACCCTGCCCTACATACAGGGCCGGGAGCTGGCATAGCATGAGCGCATGGGGATGGCTACTACAGAGGATAACCGCTGGGATAGTGCTCATATTCCTGGCCATTCATCTGTGGCTCCTCCACTATGTTTACCTGGGGGAACGGCTTACCTTCCAGCGAATAGAGGAGCGGCTGCAAGCCCCCGTGCTCTGGACCGCGGAGGGGTTGCTGCTGGCAGCGGCCATATACCACGCCCTCTACGGGCTACGCGGCATCGCCATAGACTACCGCTGGGGTAACCCCCGGACTTGGACCTGGTCCCTGACGGTTGTGGGGGTAGCCGGGTTCCTGCTGGGGGGCTATGCCCTGTACTGCTTCGCGAGTTAGGGGGAAGACATGTTTTCCCATCAGGTGCTGGTGGTGGGTGGGGGGCTGGCCGGGCTGCGGGCGGCCATCGAGGCCCATGACAGGGGGGTGGATGTGGCCATCCTCTCCCTGGTGCATCCGCTGCGCTCCCACTCCGGAGCCGCCCAGGGGGGAGTAAACGCCGCCTTGGGCAATGCCGAGGAGGGCAAGGATGATTCCCCGGAGCGTCACGCCTACGATACTGTCAAGGGCAGCGATTTCCTGGCCGACCAGGATGCTGTGGAGGAGATGACCAACGATACCCCGGAGCGTATCTATGAGATGGAGCACTGGGGCTGCCCCTTCTCCCGCAACCCCGACGGCACCATCGCCCAGCGACCCTTCGGCGGTGGGGCCTTCCCCCGCACCTGCTACGGCTCCGATAAGACCGGCCACTACATGCTCCACACCCTTTACGAGCAGACTATCAAACGCGGCATCAGGGTTTATGCCGAGTGGACGGTGCTTTCTATAGTGGTCCAGGATGATCTGGTGAACGGCCTGGTAGCCCTTCACATGCCCACCGGCCAGGTGGAGGGGTTTACGGCACCGGCGGTGATAATGGCCACCGGTGGGGCGGGGCGTATCTACAGCCAGTCCACCAACGCTATCATCAACACCGGTAGCGGTATCGCCCTGGCCTACATGGCCGGAGCGCTGCTCAAGGATATGGAGTTCGTCCAGTTCCATCCCACCTGTCTCTACCCCACCAACATACTCATCACCGAGGGCGCACGGGGTGAGGGGGGCTACCTGGTCAACAACCGGGGGGAGCGCTTTATGAAGGATTACGCTCCCACCGCCATGGAGCTGGCCCCGCGGGATATCGTTTCCCGCTCCATCCGGACCGAAATCGCCCAGGGGAGAGCCTTTGAGGATGTGTACGTCCACCTGGACCTCCGACACCTGGGACAGGAGATAATCCTGGAACGGCTGCCCGGCATACGGGACATCGCCATGCACTTTGCCGGTGTTGACCCCGTAAAGCAGCCCATCCCCGTGCTCCCCGCCCAGCACTATACCATGGGCGGTATCGGCACCGATTCCTGGGGCCAGACACCCCTCAACGGCCTCTTCGCCGCCGGGGAGTGTGCCTGCGTCAGCGTCCATGGGGCCAATCGGCTGGGGGGCAACTCCCTCCTGGAAACGGTGGTCTTCGGCCAGCGGGCCGGTGTCCGTGTATCGGAGTGGGTGAAGGGCAACGGGGCCGCCAACCCCGCTCGGGTGGAGTCCGCACTGGGTGCCTCCAACCAGCGCCTGGAGGAGCTTATCGCTGGCAAGGGAGAGGAGGACCCCTGCCTTATCCGGCAGGAGATGGGCGAGGTGATGATGGAGAAGGTGGGCATCTTCCGCCACCGGGATGAGATGGAGGAGGCGATAGCCAAGTTAAGAGAGCTTCAACAGCGCCTGGCACACACGCGCCCCCTCTACGGCGGTAAGCGTTTCAACCTGGACCTGCTGCGCACCTATGAGCTGGGGGGCCTGCTGCTGGTGGCCGAGGTCATCGCCCACGGGGCCTTGGTGCGGGAGGAGTCACGGGGCTCCCACTCCCGGCGGGACTTTGAGACCAGGGATGACCAGGACTGGATGAAGCATACCCTGGCCCATTTCACCCCGGAAGTGCCCCGGTTCAGCTTCTCGCCAGTTTCCATCACCAAGTGGCAGCCGGAAGCGAGGAAATACTGATGTCCGAAAACCAATTCACCCTAAAGGTATTCCGCTTCGACCCCGATACGGACACGGGCCATCGCTATGACTCCTACACCGTGCCCCTCAGAGGAGGCATGACGGTGTTAGACGCCCTGTTCTATGTGCTGGAGGAAAAAGACCCCTCCCTGGCGTTCCGCTACGCCTGCCGAGGTGCGGTGTGCGGATCCTGCGCCATGCACATAAACGGCACCAACCGCCTCGCCTGCCAGACTCAGATAGTTACCCTCCAGGCCACCGAGGTGCAGGTGTCCCCGCTGCCCTACCTGCCCCTTATAAAAGACCTGGTGGTGGAGATGGCCCCCTTCTACCAGAAGATGGACAACGTACAACCCTACCTTATCACCCACGAATCACCACCGGAGAAGGAGTACCTGCAGAGCCCGAGGCAGCGTAAAAAGTTAGACAGCGTGACTGACTGTATATGGTGCGCCGCCTGCTACTCCGCCTGCCCCGTGGCATGGGGCGACCCGGAGTATTTAGGCCCGGCGGCACTGGTGAAGGCCCAGCGCTTTGCGGTGGACTCCCGTGATCAGGGCGGGGCAGAGAGGCTGAAACCCACCGACGCCGAGGAGGGTCTGTGGCGCTGCCATACGGTGTTCAACTGCGTGGAGGTGTGCCCCAAGGAGATTAACCAGACCGAGGCCATTGAGGGACTGCGCCGGCGCACGCTTAAGCGGAGGCTGGGGTGGAAGTAGTCAAGGTCACCTCTCCCCTGAGCCGGGACACCGCTTCCCGTTTAAAGGCCGGGGACAGCGTGATGCTCAGCGGGGTTATCTACACGGCTCGCGATGCCGCCCACAAGAAGCTGATTGAGGCCCTGGAGGCGGGGGAGCCGCTTCCCCTGGACCTCCAGGGTATAACCATCTACTACATGGGCCCTTCCCCGGCCCCCCCTGGGGGTGTCATCGGCGCTGCCGGGCCTACCACCAGCGGCCGCATGGACCGCTACACCCCCAGGCTGCTGGCCGCCGGGGTGCGTGCCATGCTGGGCAAGGGGTTCCGCAGCCCCGCGGTGAAGGAGGCCATACAGGAGCACGAGGCGGTCTACATGGCGGCCATCGGCGGGGCGGGGGCGCTGATATCCAGGCGTATCAGGGCCGCCCAGGTGGTGGCCTATCCGGAGCTGGGCACGGAGGCCATACGCCGCTTGGAGGTGGAGGGCCTGCCGGCCATCGTCGTCAATGACTCCCACGGCGGCGACCTCTATATAGAGGGCCGGGCACGCTATCAGAAGGACCCCGACGGCCCCGGTGCCCAAGAGAAAGGCCCCTTCTCCGGCGGCTCCCGGTAAGAAAAAAAGCCGTCATAAAAAAGCACTGGCCCCCCGGGACTCCCGGGGGGCCCGTTTTTGTCTGCTATTTGTTTAGCTACGGACCTTAGTAGTCCATGGGAGGCATGCCGCCGCCGCCGGGGGGCATCATGGCCTTCTCCTTCTCCGGGAGATCGCTCACCAGCGACTCTGTGGTCAGAATCATGATGGCGGCGCTGGCCCCATTCTGGAGGGCGGCGCGGGTAACCTTGGCGGGGTCTATGATGCCCTTTGATACCATCTCTCCGTAGTTGTTGTTAAGGGCGTCATAGCCGTGGCCCTTCTTGCTCTGCTTGATGGTGTTCACCACCACTGAGCCTTCCTGGCCGGAGTTTATGGCAATCTGCTTGATGGGTTCTTCCACCGCACGGCTCACGATGGCCACACCGGTGGCCTCATCCCCGCTGAGCTTCATCTTGGAGAGGACATCGATAGAGTTCAGCAGGGCGACACCGCCGCCGGGCAGGATGCCCTCTTCCACGGCGGCCCGGGTGGCCGACAGGGCGTCCTCAACCCGGTGCTTCTTCTCTTTGAGCTCGGTCTCGGTGGCAGCGCCTACCTTGACCACGGCCACACCACCGGCCAGCTTGGCCAGCCGCTCTTGGAGCTTCTCACGGTCAAAGTCGGAGGTGGTCTCATCAATTTGGGTCTTTATTTGCTTGATGCGGGCCTGAAGGTTCTGGTCGGAGCCTTTGCCCTCAACAATAGTGGTCTCGTCCTTGGTAGCGGTAACCCGGCGGGCACGGCCTAGGTCAGTCACGGTCACCGAGTCCAGCTTGCGGCCCAGCTCCTCGGAGATAACCTGGCCGTCGGTGAGGATGGCCAGGTCCTCCAGCATGGCCTTGCGGCGGTCGCCGAAGCCGGGGGCCTTGACTGCTAGGCAGTTGATGGTGCCACGCAGTTTGTTGACTACCAAGGTGGCCAGGGCTTCACCGTCAATGTCCTCAGCCACGATAATCAGGTTCTTGGATACTTGCAGGATTTTCTCCAGGGCTGGCACCAGATCGGCCACTGAGGATATTTTCTTGTCGGTGATAAGGATATAGGGGTCATCAATCACCGTCTCCATGCGGTCCGGGTTGGTGATGAAGTAGGGGCTGATGTAGCCGCGGTCAAACTGCATGCCTTCCACATACTCCACCTCGTATTTGATGCCCCTGGACTCCTCAACGGTGATAACGCCGTCCTTGCCCACCTTGTCCATGACCTCGGCGATGAGGCTCCCAATCTCAGTGTCAGATGCGGATATCGTCGCCACCTGAGCAATCTGCTCCTTGCCACTTACCGGCGTGGCCTTGGACAGCAACTCGTTCACCAGGGCGCTTACCGCTTGCTCTATGCCCCGCTTCAAGGCCATGGGGTCGGCACCGGCTGCCACATTCTTGAAACCGTCGGAGACGATTGCCTGGGCCAGGACGGTGGCGGTGGTAGTGCCGTCACCTGCGACATCGTTAGTCTTGCTGGCGGCCTCTTTAACCAGTTGTGCCCCCATATTCTCAAAGGGATCCTGAAGCTCAATATCTTTGGCGATGGTGACGCCGTCGTTGATGACTGTGGGGGGGCCGAACTTCTTATCCAGCACCACATTGCGCCCTTTGGGACCCAATGTTACCTTTACTGCCTCGGCAAGGGCGTCCATCCCCTTTTTGAGGGAACGCCGGGCATCCTCACCGAATGATATCTGCTTTGCCATTTATTACCTCCTTCGTTAGCTCCGCTTGCGGGCTAGAATATCGCTTTCGCGCAAGATGATAAGCTCCTCATCATCCTCTTTTAGCTCCGTGCCGGCGTACCTTGCATATATAACTATTTCGCCCTTTTTCACATCCATCACCAGCCTCTTGCCGTCGTCGCCCACCTTGCCAGGCCCCACCGCCACCACCTTGCCCTCCTGGGGCTTCTCCTTAGCCGTATCGGGCAGGTAGATGCCGCCCTTGGTCACATCATCCCGGGGGATGGGCTTTATAACCACCCTGTCGCCCAGGGGCTCCAGCTTGCTCGCCATAGGTATACCTCCTTTTATTCGTCAACCAAACAAGCCATTAGCACTCAATAACCGAGAGTGCTAATTAATTATCATAATGCTACTGGCCCCAGGTATCAAGGTGGCCCAGTGTAGAAGATATGCCAGTATTACTGGTGACAGGCATTCATCTCCTTCAATCTCTCTCTATCGCTGCTATTACATGCCACTATGTCCCGTATTCTCCTTTGACTACTCATACTAAAGCGGATAAACTGGGACCGTGAGAGGCTCGCGACGGCGTCCCGTATGGGATGCGGTGAGGGTGTGGGCGCTTCGCCGCCACCTTGACCTTACCCAGGAGGAGACGGCCTCAAATCTGGGCATACGCCAGCAGACGGTTTCAGAGTGGGAATGCGAGGTGTACCAGCCCCGGGGTGCCTCCGCCACCCTCCTATCTATGTTAGCGGAGCGGGCCGGCTTTAACTATCAGGCCGGCGGACCTCCCCCCAAAGGTTAGCCCTGAGGGCGGAAGGCCAGGGCGGCCTCTTTCCCCTCCTCGTCCTGGTCGAGGTAGTCCGCCTTCAAAGGCGTCCCCACGCGGATGGTCTCCGGGCGGTTAGCCTCCACCCCCAGCAACTGGGCGCTCACCCTCACCCCCTCGTCTAGGTCGACCACCGCTGAGCAGTAGAGGTTGGTGCGGTCGTAGCCCTCCTGGACCATGCGTGTGGAACCTACGGCGATGCAGCTAAAGGCGGCCAGGCGGCCGGTGCCCTTTAGTGGGGTCCACTCCATATCGCTACCATGGCAGTTAGGGCACAGGGAGCGGGGCGGCAGTGCCAGGCTGTCACAGCCCCGACACCGGGCGGCCATAAGTTTGCCCTCCTTGAGGAAACGGTTAAAGGCGGCTGCTGTGAATTCGGCCTCGGCCATATTACCTCCGCTCAAAGATATGCACTACGCAGGTGTTGCCGGTGCCCCCCACATTGTGGGCCAGGGCCAGGTTTATATCCCGGTCCCGGAGCTGTCGATCCCCGGCCTCCCCACGCATCTGGTGCCAGATTTCCACCACCTGGCCTACTCCGGAGGCCCCCACCGGGTGCCCCTTGGACTTAAGCCCCCCGGAGGTATTGATAGGCCGCTCCCCGTCTCGGGCGGTCCTGCCCTCCAGTGCGGCCTTAGCGCCCTCGCCGGGGGCGAAGAAACCCAGGTCCTCGGTGGCTATGAGCTCGGCTATGGTAAAGCAGTCATGCACCTCGGCTATCTTGATGTCGCTGGAGGCCACCCCGGCCATCTCGTATGCCTGTCTGGCGGCCACCCGTGCGGAGCCGATAGTGGTGATGTCCGGGCGGGTGAGCAGGGAGCTATCGCTGCCCTGGCCCGAGCCGATAAGGCGCAGGGGGCGGTCGGTGAAGTTACCGGCTATCTCCTCGGCCACCAGCAGCAGGCAGGCGGCGCCGTCGGTGATGGGGGAGCAGTCAAACAGGCGCATGGGCCAGGCCACCAGGGGGTTTGCCGCCGGGTCATTCAGGAAGTCCATCTCCGTCTTCCACTCCGGCACCGGCTGCCCCCGGTCCCTGGCGCGGACCTTGCGGGCCTCCAGAAGGTCTTTAAGAGAGGTGTTGAACTGGGCCTTGGGGTTCAGGCCACCGTTCTTATGGTTCTTGATAGCCACATGCATAAACGGCTCGGTGCCCAGGCCGTATTTGTCCATATAGGCGGTGGCCATGGCCGCATAAAGGCCAGGGAAGGTGAATCCGGCGGAGGCCTCGTAGAGGACATCGCTGGCGGCGGCCAGGGCATCGGTAACCCGCTCCGTGGGCAGGTTGGTCATCTTCTCCACCCCACCCACCAGCACCACATCGTAGAGGCCGGAGGCGATGGCCAGCACCCCCTGGCGCAGGGCCACGCCGCCGCTGGCGCAGGCGTCCTCCACCCGGGTGGCGGGGCAGGGGTTTAGTCCCACCCACTCCGCCATCATCGGGGCCAAGTGGCCCTGTCCCTCAAACAGGTCGCTGGAGAAGTTCCCCACGAAAATACTCTGGATATCGGTGATATCCAGCCCCTTGTCCACCGATTTCTGCATGTCCACAAAAGCGTCTACAAACAGGTCCCGGCTGGCCTTGTCTTTGAAAGCGCCAAAGCGGGACATCCCCGCCCCCACCACCGCTATTCCCCGCCCCAGGCGCCGCTTGCCGCTGAGCATGGCTTACCTCCTTGTCTGGCTGAGGTGCCCTATTCCTAAAGGTAACATAGATGGCACCCCTGGGGAAAGAGCAGTAGCTGCGGGCGGCTTTGCAGCCCCCCACCACTGTGTTCTTGACGCCGCACAAAGTAAAAGGGTAATCTGTTACGGGAAAGGAGGCCCTATGGGAGAGTTCACCTTTACCGAGACCCAGAATATGTTCCAGCGACAGGTGCGGGACTTCGCCCGCAAGGAGCTGCTACCCGGGGCCAGGGACAGGGCCAAGCAGGACACCATGGACATGAAGCTTGTCAAGCGCATGGGGGATATGGGCCTGCTGGGACTGAACCTGCCCGAGGAGTACGGTGGCACCCCCGGCGACTGGGTGATGGTGGGTATTACTGTGGAGGAGATTGCCCGTGCCGACTTTTCCATGTCCCTGGTACCTCATCAGGTCATAGGCTGCGGCATGGGCATCGTGCAAGGCTCCGACGAGGCCAAGGAAAAGTGGTTGCCCCCCCTGATTAGCGGGGAGAAAATGGTGGCCCTGTGCATCACGGAGCCGGGGTGCGGCTCCGATGCCGCCGCCATCCAGACCACGGCCACCCGCACCGGAGATGGCTATCTGCTCCGGGGCGAGAAGACCTCCATCACCCTGGGCATGCAGTCCGAGGTGGCGGTGGTGTTTGCCAAGACCGATACCAAGGCCGGGGCGCGGGGCGTCACCGCCTTTCTGGTGCCCATTGACACGCCCGGCCTGAGCCGGACCGGCATGGCCGATACCGGCTGTAAGCCCATGAACCGGTCCTCCTTCTTCTTTGATGATGTGCTGGTGCCCGAAAACTACCGGCTGGGGGATGATGGTAAGGGCTTCTACACCGTCATGGGCCAGTTTGATTTTATCCGCAATTGCCTGGGGCTGGAGGCGCTGGGGGCGGCTGAGGCATCGCTGGATGAGGCCATAGAGTACGCTAAGACCCGCCAGGCCTTCGGCAGGCCCATCGGCAAGTTTGAAGGGGTCTCCTTCAAGATTGCGGAGGCGGCCACCATGATAGACGCCGCCCGCCTGATATGTTTCCGGGCGTTATGGCTCATGGACCAGGGACGGCCCCATACCAAAGAGACGGCCATGTGCAAGTGGCTGGCCCCCAAGGTGGCCTGGAAAGTCATCCACGATTGCCTGCTCATCCACGGCCAGGTGGCCTACTCCCTGGAGTTGCCCATTGAGCAGCGGCTTATGGATATCATGGGT
Organism: Dehalococcoidia bacterium; assembly: GCA_030744635.1. Lineage (GTDB taxonomy): Bacteria > Chloroflexota > Dehalococcoidia > JACVQG01 > JAHKAY01 > JASLQE01. Next base: position 13,863 of record JASLQE010000116.1, read on the forward strand.
TGGGAGATTGGGGACGGCACCGAAGAGGTGATGAAGGTTATAATCGGACGGGAGCTCCTGGGCCGGGAGTTCCTGCCCTATGACCGCTAAACGCGGCCCGGTGTTCCCGGAGCTTAACCTGGAGGATCGGGTGGCCCTGGTGACCGGGGCGGGGCGGGGAATCGGCAGGGCCATCGCCGTAACCCTGGCCGAGGCCGGCGCCCATGTGGCCGTGGCCTCCCGTACCCAGGCCCAAGTGGAAGAGACCGCCGCCGAGGTGGAGAAGCAGGGCCGCCGCAGCCTCCCTCTGCCCACCGATGTCACCGACCCAGGGCAGGTGGAGCAGATGGTGGCCCGGACCGTATCCGGCCTGGGCCCCATTGATATCCTGGTCAACAGCGCCGGCACCATATACATGAAGCCCATCGTGGCCGTGCCGGACAAGGGGTTCATGTCCGAAATCTTCCCCGGCTTTGAGAACGGCATGACCCTTGAAGAGTGGGACACGGTTATGAACCTCAACCTCCGCGGCACCTTTCTGGTAACCCGCGCGGTGGCCCAGGGGATGATAGAGCGGCGGCGGGGAAAGGTAATAGTCGTAACTTCTACCGAGTCCACCCAGGCCTGGACCAACCACGCCGCCTACGCCTCTACCAAGGCGGCCCTGATGATGTTCACCCGTGTAGCCGCCAAGGAGTGGGCGCGTTACGGTATCATGGTAAACGCCCTGGCGCCCGGCTTCTTCCGCACCGCCGCCTCAGAGTTCAGCTACACCGATGACCGGCTGCGGGAAAGCCAGTTGCGCATGATACCTCTCCGGCGGTTCGGCAATCTACGGGACCTGGGGATACTGGCGGTGTTCCTGGCCTCGGATGCCTCCGACTATGTAACCGGCCAGACGTTCTTTATGGACGGTGGGGTGAGCGCTTAGAGGGTTCTCCGCCCGGATACATTTCCTGGGTATGAGAGCACGAGTTGGCTGCGGGCCGGTCAATCGGCGTCTGTGAGCGGCACAGGCTCCAAACTCGGAGTTGGCGCACCCTCCAGGATAACGCCGTGGCGGTGTCGGGGTAGGGTCAGGATGGGTACCAGCCCGGTGGCGGTGAACACGAAAGCCAACATGATGGACCAGGTGTAGGCCCCACTGATGTCGAACAGCACCCCCCCAAGGTAGCCCCCAACGGCCATCCCGGTCATAGCCCCCGCCAGTTGCCAGGAGTAGATTGCGTTCAGGGGCGCAAGAGAACCCCAGTACTGGCGGTTTATGATGGGAAAAGAGGGCATCTCCGCGCCATACCCCAGGCCGAAGAAAAAGGCTATGGTGTAGAAATGCCACACATCGGTCGCCAGGAGCAGGAAGGGGATGGGGCTGGCCTGCAAGGTAAACGCTATGGCCAGCGTCCTCCTGCCACCCAGCTTCTCCGCCAGTATCGGGGTGACGAAGCGGCTGAAGGTGGAGGTGCCGGCGGAGGTGCTCAGGATGCCGGCGGCCATTATGCCGGGCACCCCCCTGAAGATGGCTATAGCCACTATATGGGCCAGCAGGACGGAATGACCTACGCAGCCCAGAAGATGGATGTTGATTAAGCGCCAGAAAACGCCGGTCCGGCGTATCAGGCCGAAGTTTGCCAGATGGGCCAATGACGGGGCGGTGGAGGTCTCCACGGCCCTTGTCTGGCCCGGGCCGGGCTCATCGCCGTAGGCGGCCATGCCCATGTCCTGGGGTCGGCTGCGGAAGAAAAAGAGGGCCAGTAGCATAATAGCGCCGAGGACCAAGCCTGCAACGAAGAAGGTGGTGCGCCATCCCATATTGGTGATAAACCACCGGAAGGCCACCGGTCCCACAATCCCCCCCACCCCCAGGGAGGCCCACTGCAGGCCCAGGGCCACGCCCATACCTTTGCTGAACCAGCGGGTAATGGCTACCGGGATGACCACATTCAGCAGGAATCCCGTACCGCCGAAAACCAGGCCATAGTACAGGTATAGCTGCCACAGGGTGGTTATAGTGGCCGTGAGCATCAGCCCGGTGCTGATACCGGCTATGCCCAGCAGCACCATGCGCCGAGGGCCGATACGCTCCGTCATTGAACCCAGTCCCAGGGAGGCCGCTACGGCACCCACAAAGGAGACCGAGTAGGCCAGGGAGATGTCCCCACGGCTCCAACCAAACTGGTCCACCAGCGGGTCAATAAAAACGCCAAATGACTGCCTCACCATGGCCTGCAGGCCGCTCAAGGCCATACCGCTGACTAGGACTACCCAGGCATAGTGGCGCCACCGCCCCCTTGGTTGTGGCTGTGTTGCGTCCATAAAATAGTATTATACTACCTGGGGCGGGTAACGGTATAGTTACAAAGTCACAATAGGACATGTCGTTTGTCAGCTGCTCCTTGCCCACCCCCCCACCCACCGGGCAGCTGCCGGAGAGCGGGTTGGCAAGGCAGTGCCCGTTGAGCGGCTCGGGCAGGCTTGAGTTGGGCCGCTGGCTCTGTTATTACAGGAATACGGCAACAGAGGGCACCCGCAAATACCCGATAGGAGGAAGCAACAATGCCAACCGCCAGCAGCAACGGGGTGGGACTCCACTATGAAATATTCGGCGCCGGCAGGAATATCGTGCTATGCCACGGCTACTCCGGGAGCCATCAGGACTGGATTCAACCCATATCCGCCCTGATGTCCGACTACCGCGTGGTGGTAAAGGACCGCCGTGGGCACGGTAGCTCACAGGCCCCTGCCTCCGCTGACGCCTACTCCATCAAGACTTTCGCTGATGATGTGATGTCGGTGATGTCGGTGGCCGGCATAACGGAGTGCTGCCTGGGCGGGCACTCCATGGGTGGCTTCATCGCCCTTGAGCTTGCGCTTAGCCACCCGGAACTGGTGGCCGCCCTGGTGCTGGTAGATACCTCCAGCGGTGAGATGGATATGCCCCCCGAGCACAGCGAGGCCCGGCTGAAAGCCCTGGATATAGCCCGCGCGCAGGGGACGGCTGCGGCCTTTGACTATGTAGCCGATAACAGCCCCATGGTCAAAGACCACCTCCAGAAGCACCCTCATATGAGGGCGATATCCCGCCAGCGCACCATGGAGACATCGGCAGAGGGCTATGCGCACGCCTGGGGGGCATTACGCAACTGGACTCCCCTCACTCCCCGCCTCCCGGAAATCAAGGCACCTACACTTATCGTGGTGGGGGAGGAGGATGTCCCCTTCCTGCGCCCGGCACAGGTGCTACGGGATGGCATACCCAACTCCCGGATAGCGATGATACCTGGCTCCGGCCATACCCCTCAACTGGAGAAGCCGGAGGCCTTCAACCGTGCGCTGCGGGAATTCCTGGCCCAGCACTTCCCCCCGGCCGGGTGAGCCCAGGTAGCGAGGTTGTTTAGCCGGCGCTTCTTTGCCCCCCACCCACCCGATAAATAGGTCAAGGGGCCACACCCCCCTGATGAACAACTCCTTAGTGGGAGGGGGGAAGGGCAATCTTTGACAAGCGACCTCAGTGGCCGCTAGTGACGGCCATAGTGTAGAATCATAGCATGAGCGCCGCTGCCGGGGGGAAGTCCGTGGCCCGACCCCTGCGCCTCTCCCCCACCAGCGTATCCGTCTTCACGCAGTGCCGCTACCAGTACAAGCTGCGCTATATAGATAAGCTGCGGGATCAGTATGCCCGGGCCAAGCCGTATCTCACCATGGCCAACCATGTCCACGCCACTCTGCGGGACTTCCTGTCCAGGGTGCCGCCGGACCGGAGGACCCTGGAGACGGTAGAGGCCCTCCTCAGAGACCACTGGCGGCGTTCAAGGGTGGGCTTCAGGGGTGAGGTCGATGAGCAGCGCTGGGCCAACAAAGCAATGGCCCAGGTAAAGACTTTCACGGAGAGATGGGATGTCACGGTGCAACCCCTGATGGTGGAGAAGGGGCTGGAGGCCCAGCTTGGCTCCGGAATCGTCCTCTACGCCAAGGCGGACCGGGTGGACAGGGAGGCCGATGGCAACCTCCACATCGTGGACTACAAGACCGGCAACAAGCCACCCAAGACCGACTGGACCCAGCTATTCCTCCAGGCGCTGGTGCTATCCCGCAGGCAGTCGGCACCGGTGGACCGGGCCTCTTTTCTATACCTGGGACCGTCGGCTATGGAGACCACATCCATCTCGCCGGATGTCCTGGACGGGGCTCTATGGGAGCTACTGCGCACCGCCCGAAAGGTCCGCCAGGAGAGCAAATACCGGGCCACCCCCGGCACCTGGTGCGGTTACTGCGACTTCACCCCCATTTGTACGGCCCGGGGTGGGGAAGCCACACCCTCCAGCGCCCCCGAAGGCCAGTTGGAGCTGTGGGACTACGGCCTGGAGGAAGCGGATGACCCCTGATGCGTGGTTGCGTCAATCCGCTTGATTGGTTGGGCTCTTCGTCCTTGTGCGAAGGGGCCCGAATCACTACCTCGTGATGCACGGTTAGCAAACCTTAAGGAGTCAGATAGCGCGCCTGGCAGGATTTGAACCCGCGACCCTCGGATCCGAAGTCCGATGCTCTATCCGCTGAGCTACAGGCGCGATTATAGCTGGAGTCCCATTTGATTCTATCACTCCGGAGAGGGGTCCAACAAAGCGGGGTCTAACAGGGTCTAACATTTTGTGAACCGTTAGACCCCGCTTTTTTCTCATGTACTCCCGCATGTAGTCTGACTTGGCCTGTCCCGTTAGCGGCATTTCTACCCACTTAGTCCTCGGTAGCCTTAGGTTTACGCCTCCGCCTCTTGGGCTTAGGTCCCGGTTTGGGCCTGTTGGCCATGTAATCATCAATAGAGGCTGTTTCTACCATCCAGTCCCTACCAAACTTCTCCCCCTTTAGCCGTCTCTGTGAC
>JASLQE010000117.1 GCA_030744635.1 Dehalococcoidia bacterium
CCGTTGTGCAGCCAGTAGCGGACAAAGGGTGCCCCGGTAAAGCACTCGGACTGGGCAATCTCGTTCTCGTGGTGTGGGAACACCAGGTCCTGGCCGCCGCCGTGGATATCCAGGGTTTCCCCTATATAGTTGAGGCACATGGCGCTGCACTCTATGTGCCACCCCGGCCTCCCGGGCCCCCAGGGGCTCTCCCACGATGGCTCCTCCGGTTTGGCCCCTTTCCACAGCGTGAAGTCCAGGGCGTCCTCTTTGGGCCCCTCCTCGGCGAAGGGGCTCATGTCGTCTACGGAGCGCTTGCTGAGGTGGCCGTAGGCGGGGAAACGCCGCACCCGGAAATAAACATCGCCCTCCGACTCATAGGCAAACCCCTTGTCCACCAGGCCCTGTACTATTTCAATGATATGAGGCACCTCCTCGGTGGCCTTGGGGTAGATATGCGCCCGCCTGACGTTGAGGGCGTCCATCACCTCAAAGTAGCTGGCGATGTACTTATCGGCCAGCTCCCGGATAGATATGCCCAGGGTGTTGGCGCGGGTGATTATCTTATCGTCTATATCGGTGAAGTTCTGGACATGGCGCACCTGGTAGCCCCGGTATTCCAGATAGCGGCGCAGGACATCAAACAGGATATAGCTCATGGCGTGTCCTAGGTGGCTATCGGAGTAAGGGGTCACCCCACAGACATACATGCCCACCACACTGCCCCCAGGGCGGAAGTCCTCCTTCTGCCCGGATAGCGTGTTATGCAGCTTCATCTCTCTCCTCCAATAGGGCCACGGCATAGGCGGCGATACCATCTCCCTGGCCCAGGAGCCCCAGCCCCTCGGTGGTGGTGGCCTTTATGCCGATGTTTCCCGGCTCCACTCCCAGGGCGACCCGGATGCGGTCCTTCATCGCCGGGATATAGGGGGCCAGCCGGGGGGCCTGGGCGATAATGGTGGCATCTATGTTCGCCACCACCAGGTGTCGCTGCCACAGCAGTGTGCCCACCGCGCGCAGCAGCACCAGGCTGTAGGCGTCTTTGTAGGTGGGGTCGGTATCCGGGAAGTGACTGCCGATATCATCCATGCCGGCGGCGCCGAGCAGCGCATCCATGATGGCGTGGAGCAGGGCATCGCCATCGCTGTGACCGGCCAGGCCCTTATCGTAGTCCAGTCTCACCCCTCCCAGTACCAGGGAGTGCCCTGGTACCAGCGGATGGACATCGAAACCCATCCCCACCCTATGTTTCACGGCGCCGTCGCAGGATGGCCTCGGCCACTGCCAGGTCCTCCTCGTTAGTCACCTTAATATTATCATAGGAGCCCATAAATACCTTGACCCGGTACCCCAGCGCTTCCACCATGGAGGCGTCATCGGTGGCATTCGTAGAGGGGTGAAGGTGGGCGTGGGCCAGGATGTCCCGGCGGAACACCTGGGGTGTCTGGGCCAGCCATAGCCGATGGCGTGGCGGGGTAGACTCCACGGTGCCGGCCTCATCCACCATCTTCATGGTATCCACGGCGGGAACGGCGGCCACGGCAGCCCCGGTCTGGCGGGCGGCCTCCAGCCCCCGTCCTACCAGGTCCGGTGTGACGCAGGGCCGGGCCCCATCCAGCACCGCTACCCATTCCCAATCTCTGGCCTGGGCCAGACCTGCGGCCACTGAGCCCTGGCGGCTCTCCCCGCCCAGGCATACCGCGCAAACCTGGGGGAAGTTAGCGGCCAACTGCTGGGCCGCCTCCATGTTCCCCCCGTTCACCACTAACACTACCTGGGAGAGGGATGGGGTGGACTGCAGCGCGGCCAGCACCCAACCGAGAAGGGGCCTGTCCAGCAGGGTGAGAAACAGCTTATCCCGGCCCAATCTTCGGCTGCGACCCGCTGCGACTACTAAGGCACCGGCCGGTACGGGGTTCCTTATTCCCGCCCCCTGGAGTTTCCCGATGACTCGCTGGGTTGGGCAAAAATCATGCGGCCCATCGCCGTCTGGTGGACCCGGGTGATGGTGACATCCACCTGGGTGCTGATATAAGGCCTGCCGCCTTGGACCACTACCATTGTGCCATCGTCCAGGAAGCCAACTCCCTGGCCGGGCTCGGTGCCCTCCTGGACTATGCGCAGCCCCATCTCTTCCCCGGGCAGCACCACCGGCTTGAGGGCTACTGCCAGGTCATTGAGGTTGAGCACTTTGACACCCTGCACCTCGGCCACCTGCCGCAGGTTGAAATCCGTGGTCAATATGGGGCATCCCCAACCCCGGGCTACCTTCACCAGTTTGGCGTCCACGGTCTCCCCGTCCTCCAGGGGAATCTCCACCAGCTCTATGGGGATAGGGGACTCCTTCTGGAGACGGGCCAGGAGGTCCAGGCCCCGGCGGCCCCGGCGGCGGCGCAGCGGGTCCGCGGAGTCGGCAATATGCTGAAGCTCCTGAAGCACAAAGTTGGGAATGACCAACCTTCCGGACATAAAGCCAGTCTGAGAAACATCGCCTATGCGCCCGTCTATTACAACGCTGGTGTCCACCAGCATGCTTTGGATATGGTCAGAGTCATAGCTCTCGGTGTTGAGGCCGAAAAGGCGGAATATCTCGTTGCTGCGCTTGACTAGGGAGGTCATCAGCGCATAGCTGAGAATGATGGCCGCGATGACGGGGGCTATCCGTCCTGAGGTGCCAGGGAGTAGCGATAAAGGCAGCGTGAGCAGGGCGGAGACAAACAGGGCGATAAGTAGCCCCACCACTCCCATAACCAGAACGGGGGTGGGTAGTTCCGC
>JASLQE010000118.1 GCA_030744635.1 Dehalococcoidia bacterium
GACGTCTTGGAGACAGCCCGGGAGCGGATGTCCATACCCTATTCCCAGGTGCTGCTGGTGGGGGCTATCCTGGTCCTGACATTGATGCCGGTATGGCAAAAAGGAGACAAAGTTGAGCCATAACAGTGACTATACTCGCCAGGTCCCTATGAGGATACTGGAGGAGGTATCCAAGGCCATCGTAGGCAAAGAGGAGCTAAAGGAGGCTTTATCCGTGGCTCTCATTGCTGGCGGGCATGTGCTGATAGAGGGGCTTCCCGGCACCGCTAAGAGCAAGCTGGGTGAGGCCTTCGCCACGGCCATCGGTGGCGAGTTCAAACGGGTGCAGCTCACCCCGGATATGATGCCCGCTGACATCACGGGGTTCTATATATATGCCACCGAGGGCGAGCCTCGCTTCGTCCAGGGACCCCTGTTCAGCAATGTGGTGCTGGCGGACGAACTCAATAGGACCACCCCCCGGACACAATCGGCCCTGCTGGAGGCCATGGGCGAGGGTCAGGTAAGCATAGAAGGGATAACCCATCCTCTGCCCAAGCCGTTTATGGTCATTGCCACTCAGGTGAAGTTTGGAGCCGAGGGAACCTATCCCTTGACCGATGTGCAGTTGGACCGGTTTTTACTCAGGGTATTGAGCCACTACCCTGGCCGCGACGAGGAAAGGCAAGTGGTGAGCGATATTGACTACCTGGATAAGCCCTCCGTATCCCAGATGGCCAGTGGTACTGAGATAGAGGAGCTACAGCAGAAGGCCAGGCAGGTCCATGTGGCTGATGCGGTGCTGGATTACATCCTGGACATCGTGGCGGAGCTGCGGCGGGATCCTGATGTATCCCAGGGGTCAGGCCCCAGGGGCTCTATCGCCCTCTACAAGTGCTCCCGGGCCCGGGCCCTGCTGGAAGGGCGTGACTTCGTCATTCCCGACGATGTGAAACGGCTGGCCGTGCCTGTCCTAAGCCACCGGCTGCACATAAAGCCGGAGGCAGAAATGGAGGCCGTAAGCGCTGAGATGGTGGTGGAGCGGGCGCTGTCCCAGGTAGCCGTGCCCAAGGTAGAGGTATGAGGGGAACAAGCTCCTTAAGCTTGCTCGTCCTCTCCAGGGCTTACCTGGTAGCCGCATTAGTGGTTGCCAGCATGTTCTCACCCACGGTCTATGCCCCTATACCCTTGTTGGCGCTGTTGCTCTACGTCTTCCTGGGTTTGGGGGGAGGCAGAGACCGGCTGAAGGTGCCGCTGAACCTGTTCCTGGCCTTATCCTTGCCCCTGCTCTTTAAGCCTTTGGTGGGGACCTGGGTGAGCC
>JASLQE010000119.1 GCA_030744635.1 Dehalococcoidia bacterium
GCACCTATACTCCTGGAGTTGTCCGCACCGAGAAAGGGGACATGGTGAGCGTTGACAGGGAGCGTGTCCGCCAGCAATACATGGAGGCGACAGCCGATACGACCACCGACTCTGGGTTGCAGCTAAAGGCTGTCTATACGCAGGATGACATGGAGGGCATGGACCTATCCCGTGACCTGGGTCTGCCCGGTGAGTTCCCCTACACCCGCGGGCATCACCCCCAGATGTACCGGGGGAAGCTATGGAACATCCGGCAGATTACCGGCCTCTCCACCCCCAAGGAGTATAACCACAGGCTCCGTATGGAAATAGCCGAGGGTGCCGGTGCGTTGACCTACCATGTGGACGAGCTTGCCGACTACGGCCTGGAACCGGACCAGCCCTCCGCCGAGGGCATGATAGGAGTCACCGGGGTGACATCCAACCACCTGGGGGATGTGGAGACCGCCCTGGAGGGCCTGCCCCTGGACACGGTTAGCCTGTGCCCCGCCTGCACCTCACCCCTTATCAGCCAGTCCATCCTACTGACCGGCAAGCGCCGGGGCTACGATATCAGCCAGCTTCGCCTGGTCCACGGCGCTTTCGTGATGTGGCTGCCCATGTGCTATCGCAGCCTTACCGAAGTGACCTTCGCCAACGGGCGCATCTCCTCCCTGGGCAAATGGGGCCTGGACTACTGCGAATACATCCTGCGGCACTTGCCCAAGGTGAATATCTGGTATTTTGACGGTGCCTCCGCCCACGAGGGGGGCGGCAGCGCCATACAGGAGATGGCTTTCATACTGGCTTGCCGCAATGACCTGCTGCGGCAGATGGCGGAAAGAGGGCTCGACCCTGCAATGGTGGCCCGCGCCCTCAGCCCCACGGTGGCCCTGGGACAGGACTTCTTCGAGAACATAGCCAAGGTGAGGGCGCTGCGCCGTCTGTGGGCCAAAACCCTGGCCGAGGACTTCGGTGTCAGCGACCGCCAGGCCCTGGCGCTGCGTGTCCACGCCAATGTGGTGGGCAGCCTGTGCACCCGCCAGCAACCGCTGGTGAACCTTTCCCGGGTATCCATCGCCGCCCTATCTGGGGTGTTGGCCGGCGTAATGGGTCTACAGCTCGCCTGCTATGACGAGGCCTTCGCCACCCCCACAGAAGAGGCGGTGAAGCTGGCCATCCGCACCCAGCAGGTGCTGCGCTACGAGTCCGGGGCGGCCCGGGTGGCCGATCCCCTGGGAGGCTCCTTCTTCATGGAGCAGCTAACCAACCAGTTGGAAGAGGAGGCTGCAGCGCTGCTCGCAGATATGGAGGAGCGTGGTGGATGGCTCAAGCTGCTGGAGAACGGTTGGGTCCACGATGTTATGCGGAAACGCTCCTGGGAGGTCCAGCAGGAAATAGAGACGGGGCAGCGGGTGGTGGTGGGCGTCAACCGGTTCGCGGTGCCCCCGGAGCAGGACACCCCACCCCCCATTTTCTCCCCCGGGGGAGATGAGGTAGAGAAGTATCTCCAGCAATACCTGAGCTTCAAAGAGGACCGGGACCTTACCCACGTAAAAGAGGCCCTGGATGCCCTGGGGACCGCCGCTCAAAAGGGGTCCCACCTGGTGGAGCCGGCGGGCCGGGCCATGGAGGCAGGGGCTACCTTCGCCGAGGTGGTGGGCACCCTGCGCCTGGCGGACGGGCTGGAGTACGACTGGGCGGCGGAGCGGAGGTCACCCTGGTGACCCGTGAAGACACCCGCATAAAGGTCCTCACGGC
>JASLQE010000120.1 GCA_030744635.1 Dehalococcoidia bacterium
TAACACTAAATTTGACCTTGAACCTACAGAATCGTAACCCGCCCCACACGCCGATGTCAAACCGGATACCCCACCCGCTCTGCTTCCAGAGGTTCTCTATGCCGCTTATGGCCTAAAACATATGAATGGGAGCAAGGCAAATGGCAGGTCAGGTTGCGCTAATCACCCAGTGCCAGTTTGGAACGCCGAGATGGGAATACCATCTTTGATGGTCATTACCGGCTTGAGCAGCATCTGTCCCTTAAGGGACTGGGTCTCGGAATCTTTGAACTCCCAGTCACCCTCTCCCATCTCCAAAATGGAAACATTTGCGGGCATGCCATCCTTAAGGCTCCCCAGGCGGTGGCCCTCCCTCATGGCATTGGCCGGATTGATGGTGGTCATTTCTATCACCTGGTTAAGGCTCAGCCCCAGGGCCAAGAACGCAGAAACAGTATGAAGCAGGCTGAATACGGTTCCACCGATGTTGAGAGCGGCCAAGTCGGTGCTGATAGTATCGGGAAGGATGCCCTGCCCCAGCATTCGTCGGGCCACATCAAAACTCAAGCCGCTGTTGCCTCTGGCGATGTCCAGCACCACACCCCGCTCTGCCGCCTCCCTAAACTCGGGCATTAAGCTCCCATCCGGTTGCAGCACATTACCCGGCTTACAGGTAAAGCAGTGGCTCAGTATGTCGCCGCTATCCAGCAAGGGCAAAAACTCTTTGGTCAGGCTTCGGCCTTCGACACCTTTGGGGTCTCCCACGTGCACCATCAGGGGCAGGGCTGCTTCCTTGGCTATCCTTTTGGATAGCCTTATCAGCTCCAGCCCCATGTTCCACATTACCGGTTCCACCACCCGCACTTTGATACCCTTTATCAGGTTGGGGTATGCCTGGGCCATGGCTACCGTACCCTCATAGTCAATATCATTCCAATCTCTCATTTCAGGGAGGTGGCACAGTCCGGTACGGCAAATATGCAGGAAGCAGAATACAGAGGTCCTGGACTGAGGCAGCACAAACCTGGGTAGACCGGGAAATGTCTCCGAGCCGGCGCTGCCGGCATCCACAACCGTGGTCACGCCGGCATTTACCCCTACCCTGTCCGGCGCGAGACCAAAGGAGGTAACCGCCTCATACACATGGACGTGAAAGTCAACAAGCCCAGGCACCACTATCTTGCCTTGGGCAGCTATTACCTGGGCTGCATCTTCTTCTTTTAGTCCCTCGCCTACAGTGGCAATATGCCCCTTACTGATTCCGATATCGGTTATTCCATCAACCCCCTGGGCCGGGTCAATCACCCTTCCCCCGCGAATCACCAGATCGTACATAGCTGCTCCTTAAAGGCCCCTTTGGGTTCACTAGTGTACGTCCTCAGGCCACTTGAGACAAGTTGACACTTTGGAGAGCCGCTGGCCGCGAGCTCTTCGATAATGTATCCCATCGCTTGCACGTCCGCCGGACATTTGAGTCGCCGGTGAGGGCCTGAGGCAGTGTTGAAACCAGAGATAGTTGGGACTACACTGGTGGCAAAGGAGGCACCATGCACCATGATGGTCTGGATGCGATGAAGGGCACCCAACAGGGCTGGGAGCAGGAGCGACTGGCACCGGCACTTGGCAAAGCCAGCCGGGAGCCTGTGCACTCGGAGTTGGACCAGAACCCCCTCTATACGCCCCTGGATACCAAAGGGGACAGCTACATGAGTGACCTGGGCTTCCCCGGAGATTACCCCTATACTCGGGGCATCTACCCCTCCATGTACCTTGGACGGCTGTGGACGATGCGTAACTATGCCGGGTTCGGCACCCCGGAGGAGACCAACCGGCGCTTCCGCTACCTGCTGGAGCGGGGCCAGGGGGGGCTGCTGGTGGCATTTGACCTGCCCACCCAGATAGGCATGGATTCCGACCACCCCCGGGCCGAGGGCGAGGTGGGGGTGGTGGGGGCGGCAGTGGACTCCCTTCAAGATATGGAGACCATATTCCGAGGCCTGCCCCTGGAGCAGGCCAGCCCCTCCATGACCATGAACGCCGCCGCCACCGTGGCCCTCGCCATGTACGCCACCGTGGCCGAGAAGGAGGGCCTTGAGCCCACACGCATCACCGGCACCACCCAGGACGATATACTCAAGGAGTTCCTATCCCGCGGCACCTATATCTTCCCCCCCAAACCCTCCCTGAGGCTCACTGTGGACCTCTTCGAGTACTGCACCAAGCACCTGCCCCGGTGGAACTTCATCAATATCTGCGGCTACCATCTGCGGGAGGCGGGGTGCACCATGATCCAGGAGGTCGCCTTCGCCCTGGGCAACGCCATAACCTATATCGAGGCGTGTTTGGAGAAGGGCATGGATATAGATTCCTTCGCCCCGCGGCTGGCCTTCAACTTCAGCGCCACCAGCAACATATTCCAGGAGGCGGCCAAGTTCCGGGCCACACGACGGCTGTGGGCCAAGCTCATGCGCCAGCGTTTCGGCGCTAAAAAGCCGGAGTCCTGGATGTGGCGGGTGGGGGCCGGCTCCGCCGGCAGCACCCTGACCGCCCAGCAGCCGGAGAACAACATCGTGCGCATAGCCCTCCAGGCCCTGGCCGGGGTGCTGGGCGGGGTGCAGTCCTTCCATACCGCCGCCTACGATGAAGCCCTGGCCATCCCCTCGGAGCGCACCGCACTCATGGCCCTGCGCACCCAGCAGGTGCTGGCCTATGAGAGCGGCGCTGCCGATGTTGTGGACCCCCTGGCCGGTTCATACTATGTGGAGACCCTAACCGACCAAATAGAGGATGAGGTCAGCCGCTACCTGGAGCGCATAGAGGCCCGGGGCGGCATGCTGGCCGGTATTGAGGGGGGTTGGGCGCGGGCTGAGATTGCCAAGTCCGCCTTTGACCACCAGCGGCGGATAGAGACCGGGGAGCGCACCGTTGTGGGCGTCAACCGGTTCAACGAGGAGGCCCGTGCCCCCATAACCCTCCACCGCCCCAACCCGGAGGTGGTGCAGGAGCAGATTAAGCGACTGAAAACCCTGCGAAGGGAGCGGGACAACGCACAGGTGGAGCGCACCCTGAAAGAGCTGCGGGAGGAGGCGCGGGGCACCGGCAACCTGATGTACCCCATCAAGGAAGCGGTCAAGAGCTACGCCACCATCGGCGAGATGTGCGCCATCCTGCGTGAAACTTTCGGGGAGTACAGGGCGGAGACGGGGTATTAGTTTTCAAGTGAAACTGCTCAGGAGGAAGGCCAGATAGTACACCGCGCTCGGCAAGTCGTCTCCCACCTGCCTAACAATGAGTAAGCAGCTTAAGGCACGAATCCTTAGCTATCTACTGGAAAGAGAGCGCGCTCTTGGTTCGGGGTTGCCAGAAAGGTAATGTTGCTGGCGCTACACAGAGCCACACTGCCGCTACGCCTTCGCCCAGCGTCAACCCCACCCAGCCAAAGGCGACCCAGATGCTCTCGTCATTGACCTCTACTTCAATAATACAACCCATGACGCGGAGTACCGTTGACAACGTGCACCACATGAAATTATATTATTTTGTAGTGCAAATTCAAAAGGACGGGGGCAATATAAGGCCCTTTGCCATATCACATTAGGACATATCATTACACCGAAGGACGAAAAGTGAAACGTTGCAGTATAGCGGGCCGAGGCATGGCGGTATGTGGCCGGTCCTCATCCCTGCGGCGGCTCCACAAACGGTAAGGGTCTTGACAGATAGCCCAGAGGTGGCTACATTCTAACCAACTCTAAAAAAGGGGGTGGCAAATGCCGCAAGCCTACTGCATGAAGTGTCGCACCAAGAGGGAGATGAAGAACCCGGAGAAGGTGACCCTGAAGAACGGCAGGCCCGCCACCAAAGGCACCTGCCCCAACTGCGGTACCAAAATGTTTCGCATAGGCGGCTAAACTTCCGCTGGGTCCTTTACAGGCTCTGGCTGACCACCAGCGGGGGCCTTGATGGGGCTGTCACTGGCGAGTTGCCCCTGTTCAAGCGCCAGGTGGCCGGGGCCCCCCTTACACACACCGTTCCTCTGCCGTTTGCACAGGGTGGCGTGAATTCGCCTGTTGAAGTTCTTGATGATCTCGGCAAACGGTGGGTAGGTCAAACCAGCCTTCCGGTTGGTCGTAGGTTCGAATCCTACCGGGCCCAGAACCGACGACTTTTTGACCGAGGCTTTTAGCCTCAGGGAGATGCTGGAGGTGGTGTTTCCGGTCAATATCGGCTATCCAACCCACATCCTTCTTTAGCCAGAGCTTTCCATCTGAGAAGGTGACCATCCCTGCCGAATCGTAACCCCTATATTCCAGGCTCTGAAGGCCCTGGAGAATTATGGATGCTGCCAGGCTATAGCCAGTGCGGCCCACTATGCCGCACATATCGGATGAGCCTCCTTAGTCCGCCACCTTAGCTATAAACAGTGTTCAAGTAAGGCAGGCAAATAACATAGAACAAGTATGTTTAGATATTAACGCGCTTACGGGCCAATTTTCATCGGTGGGCACCCTCAACTTGTCAGGGACAGCTCCGTGTCATCTCCCATAAACAGACACGCGGGTGCCTGGGGGCCGTCGCCCGTAACACGGCAGTTGCGGCTGATGATGCTGCTGGAGATGGGGCCCACGCCGTGGATGTGGCACCCTTCCATTACTACGGAGTCCTCAAGCTGGGAGTCCTCGATACAGGTGCCGGCACCTATGCTAACATAAGGGCCAACCACTGAGTTGCGGATAGTGCAATCTTCGGCAATGCACACCGGGCCCTGAAGCTGGCTGTTCTGGATATGAGCGTTGTGACCAATGTCCACCTTGTTACACACCGATGTGCCGCCCACGGAGCCAGCCATGCGTGCGCACAGGAACTCGTCCAGGGCCACCCGGTTGGCCCAAAGCAGGTCCTCCTTCTTGCCTGTGTCCACCCACCATCCCTGAAGAATGTGACTGGACACCCGGCCACCCGTAATCACAAGGCGCTGGATGGCGTCGGTAATCTCTAACTCCCCGCGCCAAGATGGCTCAAGCCCCTCTATGGCCTGGTGGATGAGAGGGGAGAAGATATAGGCACCTATCAGCGCCAGGTTGCTAAGGGATTGCTTGGGTTTTTCCACCAGCTTTGTCACCCGTCCCCGACCGTCCAACTGGGCTACTCCAAAGGCCCTGGGGTCGGCCACCTCTTTGAGCATGATAAGGGCATCAGGCCGGTGAGAGGCGAACTCCGCTACGAAGCCAGCCACTCCGCCCTGGATGAGGTTGTCGCCCAGGAAGAGGAGGAAGGAGGACTCCCCCAGGAACCCCCGGGCGCAGCTAACGGCCTGGGCCAGGCCCTTGGCCTCTAACTGCGTAATGTAATCAACTGTCATTCCCCAGCGGGAGCCATCGCCCACGGCCTTGCGGATTTCATCACCCGCCCCGGGGGAAATGACTATGCCGACCTCCGTGATACCGGCCAGGGCGATGTAGTCAAGGACATAGAACAGGATTGGACGGTTTGCGATGGGTAGCAGGTGCTTGGGCCGGGTATTGGTCACCGGGCGCAGCCGGGTGCCTTTACCCCCACACAGCACCAGGGCCTTGATATGTGGAGAGGGTTTCATAGTGGGAACTTAACCACCAGTATAACCCAGGGGCGGTAGGGGTTCAACGAATGCTTACCTGGAGGTAGAGGTCGCCCTTCCATCCGCCCCGTTGCCGTCCCATTCCCTGACAGCGGATGCGGGTGGCAGATGTCACTCCCGGCGGCACCCTTACCGCTATGCGATGGGACCGGCCATCCAGCTTGTACCGTACCGGCTTCTCCGCTCCCTGCTCCGCTTCCTGGAGGGTGATGGATAGGGTGCGGTGCAGGTCCAGTTCGCCGGGGGCGGGGGGTGCCAGCTTCTGGAGCAAATAGCGTCCCAGCCTATCTACCAGGCTGGCCAGCAGACCCCGGCGGCGAGGCCGGGTGTGGGGGGTACGGTCAAGCCCCCAGCCCGTGGTGATGGTGCTCACGAACACCGCACCGCCGCCGAAGACCCGGCTGATAAACTCCTGGTCAAACTGCACCCCCATGCGGCTGAACTCCCGGTTGAGCTCTGAGAAAATGTCCCTGACATTCGGGGAGTTGAACAGGTCAGCCATGTTGCCCGCCTGGGGGTAGCCCATACCCTGTTGGTCGTACTGGCTGCGCTTCAGGGGGTCGCTTAGCACTTCGTATGCCCGGGTGACCTCCTTAAAGCGTGCCTCAGCCGCATCTTCCCTACCGGGATTGCGGTCCGGGTGGTGCTGGAAGGCCATCTGGAAGTATGCCTTTTTTATGTCATCCGGGGTGGCGTCCCGCCCCACCCCTAGGGCCTCGTAGTAGTCGCGATCGGCCAACTTCTACATCACCACCCAGGGCTTGCTGCCCACGGGGAAGGCGCACCAGCTTACGGTGCAGTCAAAGCAGGAGTTGACCCGTACCACAGGCAACTGGGCCCCTTTGGAGGCCTCGGCCACCTCCACCACTTTGGCCAGTCGGCCCTCCTCTCCCTGTACCGCCAGGGTCACCGCTCCCTCGGCCCCCCCCAGGCCACCGGCGGCGATAGGCACAGCAGATGCACCGCTGAGCATCGTAACAGCGCTGGTCTCCGTGACCACCTGGACCGTATCCCCTACACACGGTAGAAGGGAGCACGGCATGCCCATGCTGTAGGTGTAGCCCTTGCGGTTGGCCATCTTGGCTGCCTCCGAGACCGGTATGGGGATGAGTTTCTCCAGCCCCACCGGGCACAGCACCGTGAAGCCCTGGCGGCGGCTGGCGGCCAGTACACGGCCTATGGTACCCCCCTCCACCATGTTGCCGATAAGCACCGCCACATTGCCCTGGGGGTCTACGGCATTCACCCCTTTTATGTAGACATCGTCCGGCCCCAGCTCTGAAAGGATATCATCCAGCGGAGCGCCGATGCTGAACTGGCCCTGCCGGATGACATAGGTATTCTTGAAAGCTCCGGGGTTATGGGTGGCGGCGCTCTCCTCCGGGCGTTCGGTGACCACGGCTCTGGTCCCGGAGGTGGCGCCTGCCTCCACGCAGGTGCCCTTGGGCACAATGACACCGCATACCCAGGTGTTGGAAGGGGGCTTGGCCCCCAGTAGCGCCTCGGCGATGAAGTAGGTGCTGCTGGAGGGGTGAATGGCGACGGTGCCATGAGCGGCCGCCTTCTTCATCAGGTCGGACTCCATGACCGATAGGGCGATGAACTTCTTGGACTCGGTAGGCGTAAAGGTAAACTGTGCCAGCATGGTGCCTCCTCCGCAGGTTTATTCGTCTCAGGTACTGTATTGTACTCTGTGCCGGGCCTATCCGCCAAGGCCAGGGGGGAGAGAAACTGTCCAGTAAGCGTTATCTCTCCCACCCGACCCCTGTGGGGGGTCTGGCGAAGCAACTGTCCTGGATGTCAAGGGTTGAGGGCAGGACTTGCCAGCCGGGGGTGCGGCGTTTGAATATGGCGTTGAGGATGTTGAGTTTAGGGCTGCCCTGTTGCCCGTTGCGCCACCTTACAGCTTGAGGGGTGGTTTGGGACCAATCACTGTGACCTGTAGACTGCGATGGCTCACACTATCTTGAGCCTAAGGACGGACCAGGTATCGTCTACCGATACCATGGCCACTGCCTGTAGCCCAATGGTCTTTGCTTATTCCGCAATAGTGTCCCTGTTAATGTCCGCTTTAACCTTTGATGTCCCCTTGGGGTAGGTTACCCACAGTAGGCCTTTTGGTTGCAGAACAGACTTGAATGACCCAAGC
Organism: Dehalococcoidia bacterium; assembly: GCA_030744635.1. Lineage (GTDB taxonomy): Bacteria > Chloroflexota > Dehalococcoidia > JACVQG01 > JAHKAY01 > JASLQE01. Next base: position 7,746 of record JASLQE010000120.1, read on the forward strand.
TGCGCTTCAATCTCTTTTCTTGAGGTGACAAAGAACTGCACCAGGTCGACTGGCCCGGCTGGTTCTGTAAGCAATGTTGTGTTTGACGCTAGCGCACCGAGCCTGGACCCGTAGCCCTCCGGCCCGCTGACCAGCAGTACTTTATAGTTGTCCTTGATGAGGAGCTTCTGGGCCACCGTCTTGTCTGACATACATCCCCCTTCTCTGAGGACGCTCTTCGGGCTTGAAGGATAAACGGGATGGGGCAAGGACCCCCTTAGATAACTCCTTCGGTTTGAAGCTCCTCTATCTGGGAATCGGAGTAGCCCAGCAGGCCGCCCAGGACCTCCCGGTTGTGCTCACCAGGTGCGGGCACCGGCCCCACTATGGTGGGGCTGCGGCTGAACTTAATCATCTTGCCGGCGGCCAGAATCTCCCCCGCCTTGGGGTCAGGCACCCTCACCAGGATTTCCCGCTCCCAGAGGTGGGGGTCATTGGCGGCGGTAGGAATATCGTTGACCGGGGCGAGTGGAATATCGGCCTGGGTGCCTTCCTCCACCGTCTGGGCTACGGTGCGCTCCGCCACCCACCGGCCTATGGCCTGATCTATCTCGTCGGCGTGCTGCCACCGTTCCACCGGGTTGATGAAGCTGGGGTCATCCGCCCATTCCGGTTTGCCGATGAGCTTGGCGCAGCGCTTGAAGGTGTGCTCCGTGGCGGAGATGATATACACATAGCCGTCCTTGGCCTTATAGGTGTTGGTGGGCATCACCCCCAGCCGGTTCCCAAGCCGCTGCGGGATGTCCCCGGTTTCCAGATAGGCGGCGATGGGGATTTCAGTCAGAGTGTAGCCGGTATCCGCCAGGCACACATCTATAGCCTGGCCCTCGCCGGAGATGTCCCGCTCCCTGAGGGCGCCCAGGGCGGCGATACAGGCGTGCAGGGAGGTGATGCGATCCACCACGGGGCTGGCGGTGATGGTGGGTAGGGTGTCCGGGAACCCGGTCAGGGACATGAGCCCACCCATGGCCTGGCCGATGACATCCAGGCCGGGGCGATCCCGGTAAGGGCCGTACTGGCCGTAGCCGGATATATTGACCATTATGATGCGGGGGTTAAGGCCCCGCAAAACATCGTAGCCTAACCCCATCTCATCTATGATGCCGGGCTGGAAGTTTTGCAGGAAGATATCGGATATCTTAACAAGCTGTCGCAGTGCCTCCGTGCCCTTCTCGTGGCGCAGATTGATGGCCAGGCTCTTCTTGCCGCTGTTGTACTGTGCCCAGTAGATGCTGCTGCCGCGTGCCTGAGGCGGGAAGGAGCGGCCGTCCTCGCCGCCCACCTTCTCCACCTTTATCACCTCGGCGCCCATGCGGGCCATCATCAGCGTGCAGCGGGGGCCTGCCTGGTAGCGGCCCAGGTCCAGCACACGGATGCCGTGAAGCACCCCTTTATGGTTTTCCGTCATATCGCTCTTGCTCCTTTACACCGTGGCTACCCCACCCCCCGAAGATGTCCACCTATTATAACAGGGTGCCTCCGTCAGGCAATCTCCGCCCCCCTAAGCGGCGAAAAGGGGGGTTGTTTAGCAAACATTTTTTTACTAAACGAGCCCG
>JASLQE010000121.1 GCA_030744635.1 Dehalococcoidia bacterium
GATACCATGGGGAGTATCATGATTCCCATCACCATGCTGGCACTGGCGGCGTTGAAAACATTGGCATCGGGGATGAAGTGACGGATTATGGGAGTGACAAAGGTAAAGGCAAAGTAGCCATAGACCACAGTGGGTACACCCGCCAGCACCTCTAATACCGGCTTCACCACACGGCGCAGGCCGTCGGGGGCATACTCGCTCAGGTAGATAGCCGTGGCCAAGCCCACGGGCAGTGCTATCAAGCTGGCACCTATGGCCACCATGAGGGTGCCGGCCAACAGTGGCAGAATTCCAAAGTGAGCGGGGTCAAACAGCGGTGTCCACCTGGTACCGGTCAAGAACTCCAGAATGGATACCTCACGAAAGAAACCCACCGTCTCGGTAATCAGTGAGAAAACGATGCCGACCGTGGTTAAAACAGAGACCAGGACACATAGCATGAGCAACCGTTGAATAAGCCACTCGCCCAAGCGCCGCTTCCCAAACATGCGGGTACGGCGTCCGATAAGGGTAGCCTGGCCTCCGCCCTCGCCTGTAGCGGGGCGACCTTCTATGCCCACCTACTCACCCTCCTGCTTCAATAGCTCCTCCACACTCACTCCAATCTGGGAGCCCTCCCCGCCAAACACGGAGCCCGTCACCCGTTGCTCGAACCTTGACAGGACAAGCCGATATGCATTCTCAGTCAGCGGCACGAAACCCACCTCAGGCACATAGGCGTGCCCCTGGGCGAGGTAGTAGTGAACGAACTCCTGCACCTCCAGCCGCTCCGCCGATGCGCTGCTCACATATATAAACACGGGCCTTGAAAGAGGTTGATATTCGCCGCTCCCCACAGTATCCACTGATACCGTCACCGGCCCCTCACCGTTGTCTACAGGTACTCCCCGCAGCCGGGCCTGGTTTGCCAGGTAGTAGGCCAAGGCGAAATACCCCAGAGAGTACCGCTCACCGGAAATCGCCACCACCAGCACATTGTCATCGCTGCTCCAGGTGTAATCGGAGCGGCTGGAGCCTTCTTTGCCCACAATGGCCTTGGTGAAGTAGTCAAAGGTCCCGGAGTCCGTGTCCGCTCCCACCAGCAATATATCCTCCTCGGGCCATCCAGGACGAATATCGCTCCATTTCCTGACGGGGCTTTCTGGCCTCCATATCTCCCTCAGTTCATCCACGGTGAGGTGGTCGACCCAGTCGTTGCTGGGGTGCACCATAACCGCCAGGCCATCATAGGCCACAGGAAGCTCTATGTAGTCAATGCCGTTGCGCAGACACAGCTCCGCCTCCGATGGCTTGATAGGCCGTGAAGCGTCGCTGATGTCGGTATCTCCGGCACATAGCTTCTTGAAGCCACCACCGGTGCCAGATATACCCACGGTGGGCCTGACCCGGTGGTGCAGCCTCATGAACTCCTCAGCCACCGCTTCGGTGATAGGATACACGGTGCTGGAACCGTCTATTCTGATGGTGCCGACCAGGTTCCCCAAAGTTGATACCTGGGACACGCAGGCCAGCAGGGCTAGTAGCCCTGCCGTCAGGGCCAAGACCCCAACCCAAAGCCACCTGCACCGGACAATCCGCATTTCTCTATTAGTGTACCAGGGAAATATTAAGGGGGAATTAACGGAAGGTAAAAAGGTGATTAACTTCAGGCCAGTTATGAGGCCCTCTCCTGCTCCCGCCCGCTGGACTATATATGAGCCCCGCCCCCCCCGGCATCCGCAGGTGGGCCAGCGGGCCAGCGATGCCGGGAAAGCGAACCAGGTTAGTCCATGGGCCGGGGTAAGGTAAAGGAAAAAGTGGAGCCTTTGCCTACCTGGCTCTCCGCCCAGATGCGGCCGCCGTGTGCCTGCACCACATGCTTGGCGATGGCCAGACCAAGCCCTGTGCCCTCACCGGAGCGGGACTTGTCCACTTTGTAAAAGCGCTCAAACACGCGGGTGAGGTCTTCATCAGGGATGCCCACCCCCGTATCGGTAACCCTCACCGTCACCTCCCCACCCTCAGGCACAGCGGTAACGGTGACCTTTCCACCTGTGGGCGTGAATTTAATGGCGTTATGTACCAGATTGGTAATCACCCGTCGTACCCTTTCGGCATCCGCCCAGGCGGGTGGCAGGTGTAGGGACTGTTCCACCAACAGATCCACCTCTTTTCGCCCTGCCTG
>JASLQE010000122.1 GCA_030744635.1 Dehalococcoidia bacterium
GAACCCTATGAGATGGTGGAGTTGGGCAACTCCTGGCGGGAGCTTTTGCTGGAGGAGCAGCGGGAGGTGCTGAGGGTGCTGCGCCGGCTTTCCCGCGCGGTGGGGGAGCACGGCGCGGAGATATCCCAGGGGGTGGAGGCACTGGCCGAGCTGGACCTTATACTGGCCCGTGCCCGCCTAGGCCGGGCCTTGGGGGCGGCCCCACCCCTGGCCTGGGAGGGTGAGCAGCCTTACCTGCGCCTTATGGAAGCACGCCATCCCCTGCTCCCCGGCCCGGTAGTGCCCCTTACTCTGGAAATTCACCCTCAACAGCCCGTGCTCCTCATCACCGGCCCCAACGCCGGGGGTAAAACGGTGGTCCTGAAGACCCTGGGTTTGCTCACCCTCATGTACCAGGCGGGGCTGCTACCCCCGGCGGCGGAGGGCAGCGCCTTCTCCGTCTTTGATGGTGTCTACGCCGATATAGGCGACCAGCAGAGTATAGAGCAGGCCCGCTCCACCTTCAGCTCCCATATACAGAACATCGCCGCCATCATCCGTGCGGCCACCACCCGCTCCCTGGTGCTGCTGGACGAGCTGGGTACCAACACCGACCCGGAGGAAGGCTCCGCTCTGGCCAGGGCCGTCCTGGGCCACCTTTGCCGGAAGGGGGCCACGACAATAGCCACCGGCCACTTCCGCTCCGTAGCCGGCTTTGTGGAAGAACAGCCGGGGATGAGCAACGCCAGTGTGGAGCTTGACCCGGAGACCCTCATGCCCACTTACCGGCTCAGCATGGGCCTGCCCGGGCGCAGCTATGCCCTGGTCATAGCCTCCCGGCTGGGGCTACCACAGCCCATTATCAACCACGCCCAGGAGCTACTGCCCCCCGGCGAGCGGCGGACCGATGACCTGCTGCTGGAACTGCAGCAGGATAGGGCAGCCGCCGTACGGCTGCGCGCCCAGGCGGAAAAGGCCCAGCATCATGCGCAAGCGCTACGCCAGGAACTGGAGGCCGAAGTGCACCGGATGTCCTCCCGCCGTGAAGATATTCTGGGAGAGATGCGTCGGGAGTTGTCGGCCCGGGCGGAGAAGGTCAGGCAACGGCTGACACGGGCGGCGCGGGCCCTGGAAGTGGAGACAGACCTGGAGCAGGTGCGCCACGCCCTGGACGATGCCCGTGCCGTGCGCCAGGAGCTGAAAGGCCGGGAGTGGCGGCCACCACCCACCCAGCCCCCGTGGTGGCGGGACCTGTCCCGCGGCGACCGCGTGAAGGTAAAGGGTATCAATATGCCGGCCACCGTGCTATCACCACCGGGGTCCGATGGCCGGGTGGAGGTGCTCATCGGCTCCACCCGTGCCCGTTTTGACGGCGAGCAGCTTCAGCGACAGGCCCCCGCCCCTGCCCCCACCCCAGCCCATTCCATCCCGCTGACGCACCAGCCACCTGTGGCCGATGCTGAACTCCACCTCAGGGGGCAGCGAGTTGAGCCTGCCTTGCAAGAGATGGAATTCTTCCTGGACAGAGCAGTCCTGCGGGGACTCAACCGTGTACGAATCATACACGGTCAGGGAACAGGGGCACTGCGCCAGGCCATCCGGGAAAGGCTGGCCCGCCATCCTCTGGTCAAATCATTTAACTCCGCCGAACGGAGCGGTGGCGGAGACGGCGCTACTATGGTAGAACTGGACTAGAAAGGGGGCCGCCGTATTATGACTCAATCAGAAGTGACCATTTGCAAGATGACCGGCGACGATGTTCGCTACATCGTGGATATAGACCGTCGCATCATGGGCACCGACCGGGCAGCCTTCTGGCCTCAACCGGTGAACCGGTACCTGGAGATGTAATATCCGCCGCTATGCCAGGTGGCCGAAACAGAGGGCCGCGTGGTGGGTTTTGTACTGGGGGATGTGCGCGGCTGGGAGTACGGCATGCCCCCTGGGGGCTGGATTGATATCATGGGGGTAGACCCCCAGTTCCAGCGCCGGGGCATCGGCATCAAGCTAATCCAGGCCTTCGCCCAGGAAGCTAAACTGCAGAACATGAAGACTCATATCGCCATACGCCGCCAGGATGATGACTTCCAGAAGTTCATCCGGTCGGCTGGCTTCCAATCCAGACAGCTCATTGAGTTTGAGATGTAGGCATGAGCAATCGCCCTAACACTACAGGGCCTGAGGGTCGCGCCTCAAAACCCTGACACCGGCCACTATTACAGCATATAAATCCGTTTTCCGCTCTGTTCGGGCAATATCCACTTGAAAGCTGTTCCAATAGGGCGTAAGATATGATCTTATGGAGGAATAGGGTGAACTACCCGGAGATTACTAAGCCCAAAGTCACAGAGATGAAGGTAGTTCCCAACCTGCTGAGCGAAGGTGACCTGACCTCCAAGACCCCATGGCCCGATATAGAGAGGGAGTTGGGGGTTGAGGGCCGGGATAGTTTCAACCTGGCCTGCCTTGCCATAGACCGCCATTGCGAGAGTGGACGGGGGGATAAGGTAGCACTCCTCTGGGAGGGCAAAGACGGCCGCGAAGAGTCCTACACCTTCGAGCAGCTACGCATCCTTACCAACAAGTTCGCCCATGTGCTCGACAGGCTTGGGGTGCAAAAGGGTGACCGTGTCTTCGTCTTCGCGGGGAGGGTCCCGGAGCTATATGTAACCGTGTTCGGTACCCTGAAGCTGGGAGCGGTAATCGGCCCACTGTTCTCGGCCTTTGGCCCGGACCCGGTGCGAGACCGCCTGCTGGATAGCGGTGCTCAAGTTCTGATAACCACTCCGGACCTCAAAGCTCGTTTATTACCCATCCTCAAAGACCTGCCACAGCTACGACACATCATCCTCATAGAGCGGGAGGGCCGGGCAGCGGAGATGGACGAAGGAGATGTCCGCTACGAACAAGCCATGGCCGCTGCCACGTCTGACCCTCCGGATACGGCCACCGGCAGGGAAGACTATTCCATCATGCACTACACCTCGGGGACCACGGGCAAACCCAAGGGAGCTGTGCACGTCCACGAGGCCGCCATCCAGCACTACGCTACAGGGAAATGGGCGCTGGACTTGCATCCGGACGATATATACTGGTGCACCGCGGACCCCGGCTGGGTAACGGGCACATCCTATGGGATGTCGGCCCCTTGGCTCAACGGTGTCACCCAGCTTATATACGAAGGCGGCTTCGGCGCCGGCGCCTGGTACACCGCCATCCAAAAGCACCGGGTGACTGTGTGGTATACAGCCCCCACCGCCATCCGCATGCTGATGAAGGTAGGTGATGAGGTGCCGCGAAAGCATGACCTCTCCAGCTTGAGGCATATATGCAGCGTGGGTGAGCCCCTTAACCCGGAGGCCATTGTGTGGGGACACAAGGTGTTCCACCAGGCCATCCACGATAACTGGTGGCAGACCGAGACCGGTGCAATACTCATCGCCAACTACCCTTTCATGGCCGTACGCCCCGGCTCTATGGGCAAGCCCATACCTGGAGTAACCCCGGCCATCGTGGATGAAGCCGGCAACGAGATGCCCCCTGACGCCGAGGGTGACCTGGCCGTACGCCCCGGCTGGCCCTCCATTTTCCGCACCTACTGGAGCAACGATACCCTCTACCGATCCCGGTTTAATAACGGCTGGTATATTACCGGAGACAGGGCACGGAGGGACAAAGATGGATATTTCTGGTTCGTGGG
>JASLQE010000123.1 GCA_030744635.1 Dehalococcoidia bacterium
GACTTGGTCTCGGGGGCCTTGGGCCGTTCCCACTGTGTGTCTTGAATCTCCACACTGCCCTGGCGTTCGGTGGCGGTGGTGAATACCTGGCTCTTGGAGGAGGGTATGGTGGTATTGCGGGGAATGAGGGGGGTGGAAACACTACCGAGCGTCTCTATTCCCAGTGTAAGGGGGGTGACATCCAGCAACAGGACATCCTGGCGCTCCCCTTTCAGTACTCCGGCCTGGATTGCGGCCCCCAGGGATACCGCCTCATCCGGGTTCACGCTCTGATTGGGATCCTTGTTGAAGAAATCTTTAACCTTTTGCCTGACCAGCGGCATGCGGGTCTGGCCACCTACCAGGAGCACCTCGTCAACTTTATCGGCACTCAGCCCGGCATCGGTAAGGGCCTGGCGGCATGGGCCAAAGGACTTCTCTACAAGCTCTGTGACCAGTTGCTCCAGCTTGGCCCGAGTCAGCGTGTAGACCAGGTGTTTGGGTCCGCTGGCATCTGCAGTGATGAAAGGCAGGTTTATGTCCGTCTGGCCCATGGAGGACAGCTCTACCTTGGCTTTTTCCGCCGCCTCCTTGAGCCGCTGCAAGGCCATACGGTCCTGCCGCAGATCAATACCCTGGTCCTTCTTGAACTCATCGGCCAACCAGTCCACTATCCGCTGGTCAAAGTCATCGCCCCCCAGGTGGGTATCGCCGTTGGTAGACTTCACCTGGAAGGTGCCCTCGGCTATCTCCAGAATGGAGATATCAAAGGTGCCGCCGCCCAGGTCAAAGACGGCCACTACCTCCTCTTTCTTCTTGTCCACGCCGTAGGCCATGCTGGAGGCTGTGGGTTCGTTGATGATGCGCAGCACCTTAAGGCCGGCGATTTCGCCGGCGTCTTTGGTGGCCTGACGCTGGGCATCGTTGAAATAGGCCGGCACGGTTATGACAGCCTCGGTCACGTTGTCCCCCAGATAGGCTTCGGCGTCGGTCTTGAGCTTCTGGAGAATCATGGCCGAAACCTCCGGAGGGCTGTAGTCCTTTTCGCCCATCCGGACCTGAGTATCGCCATTAGGTGCCTGGGAGATGGCGTAAGAGAGCCATTTGCGCTCATGTTCCAAGGTGGGGTCGTTGTATTTGCGGCCCATGAGCCTCTTGATGCTGGATACGGTGTTTTCCGGGTTGACCACGGCCTGGCGTTTAGCGGTCTGGCCCACCAGACGCTCGCCCGACTTGGTAACCGCTACCATAGATGGGGTAAGCCGTCCGCCTTCAGCGTTGGCAATGATAACGGGTTCGCCACCCTCCATTACAGCTACGACGCTAAGGGTGGTCCCCAGGTCAATTCCTACTGCCCTTGCCATTCCTATCCTCCCTGTGAAGTAGAAGATTCCGGGTTTTCCGAGGTGCTGCTGCCACCCCGGCCCACCACCACCATAGTGGGGCGGATTACCCGGTCATTTAGTTTGTAGCCCTTCTGGAGCTCTGACAACACTATCCCTTCCTCCCCGTCCTGGTGGACCACGGCCTCATGAAGGTTGGGGTCAAAAGGCTCACCTACAGCCTGTATATCAGATAGACCGCTGACCTCAAGGGCCGCTCTGAGCTTGCGGTGAATAAGGCGGATGCCGTCCACCCAGGTAAGGCCGGCCAACTCTGCAGATATGGTGGCGAAGGCCCGTTCCATGTCATCCAGGACCGGCAGCATGCTGAGGATGAGCATGGCGTTGGCGAAACGGACTGCCTCCTCTTTCTCCTGCTCGGTGCGGCGCTTCAGGTTCTGGTAATCCGCCTGGGCGCGTTGCCAGCCAGCCAGGTATTGCTCCGCCTTCTCCCTTTCCTGTGCCAAGGCCTGCTGCAGGGAGTCTACATCATCAGCCACATCTTGTGGCGCTGGTTGCTGCGCTTCAGGTTCCATAACAGTCCTTTAGGAGTAGATTTCGCTCAGCAGCCGGTTTAGCTGCTCCGAAACGAATTTGACGGCCGAGATGGCCCGGCCATAGTGCATGCGGGTGGGACCCACCACACCGATAATGCCTTTCACCTGGGGTAGGATTCCATAGCTGGAGATGACCAGGCTCAGGGGATACAGGGCGGCCTCCCGCGACTCCGCTCCGATGATTACCCTCAGCCCTTCCGAGGGGAGCAAGGAGACGGGAAGCCCTCGCTCCTCTAGGACCTCTACGGTCTCCCGAACGGTGGTACCAGCCATCTCAGGCTGGGCTAACATGTAGCTCCAGCCGTGGAAACGGATTTCAGCCGCCTCACGCTGGCTTGCCCGGCGCATTAGGGTCACCACCGCGCGGCTGATGGCCTCGTCCAGGGGGTAGGCCAAGCCCTGTGCCATGTCCTCTATCTCCGCTGCGTCCAGTCCGTTGTAGGCGAGGTTGAGCCTGGCAGCAGTCGCATCCAGGGCCTGCTGGGCCATCGGCTCCTTCAGTGGCAGCAGCTGCTGGTGAAGCCTGGCCTCCTGTAATACCACTATGAGCATGGCCAGGAAGCGATGCAGTGATACCAGCCCTAGGTGCCTGAACTGGCTTTCCTCCGCCTGGGGCCAAGTTACCAACGACGCGCACCGCGTGAGCCGCCCCAGTAGAGATGCGGCCAGCCCCACCCACTCCTCGGTATCCCTCTCCACCTGGTGAAACAGGTGGGATACCATGTGCTGTTCCCAGGCAGGCAGCTCCTGAGGGTCATCCATGGTCTCTACGAACTGGCGGTACCCTCTATCGGACGGTATCGCCCCTGCCGAGGTGTGAGGCCGCAGGATGTAGCCTTCCTGCTCCAGCAACATCATGTCGTTGCGGACGGTGGCGGAGCTCACCTTCAGGCCATAGTTACGGGCAATCACATCCGAACTGACCGGCACCCCGGTGGTGATGAACTCCCTGCTTATTATTCTGAGCACTTGTGACTGCCTATGGCTCAGCATGTTACCTCCAGAGTTAGCACTCTCCCCATTAGAGTGCTAATTGAATCTAATGTAACACTGGAGCCTATGTTTTGTCAAGGGTAGCCACCATGTGAGGCCGCCGCCGTTGCCGGACAAACCTTTGCCTTTATCCCATGGATATGGCGGCCCGGGTTACCTCCCCCCTGTCCGCCTGTTCAAAGGCGGCATTGATGTTGTCCAGGGTGAACTTGTGGGACAGGATGTGGTCAAAGGGGTACTTGCCTCTGGTACGTTTGAGGAAGTCCAGGGCCTTCTGTAGTGCCCACGGCTCGTAGGTGGCCACGCCAACCACCCGGCGGTTGGCGTTTACGAGGAGGGAGGGGTCAAACTCCAGGGTCTTGCCCCGGTTGATATTGCCCACCCACAGGTAGCTGCCCCCCTGGCGTACCATGGGAATGCCCTCGGCTACCGCTTGGGGGTTGCCGGTAACCTCTACCACCACATCCGCCCCCCAGCCGCCAGTGAGCTCCCGTATCCGGCTTATCCTCTGCTTGGAGCTTGATAGCTCGTCCAGGTTTATCAGATGGTCTGCACCGCACTGGGAGGCCAGCTTCAGCCGCTCCTCAAACTTGTCAATAACCACCACCTGGTCAGCGCCCATATCCTTGGCGATTGCCGATGCGTAGATCCCCAGGCCCCCAGCCCCCTGGATGACCACGCTATCCCCCCACTTCACCCCCACCTGGTGCAGGCTATATACCATCTGGGAGAGGGCGCAGTTGAGGGGGGCCACCATATCATCCGATAGCTCATCCGGGATTTTGAACACGGCCTGCCCCGGGGCCAGGTAGTAGTACTCCCCATAGGCCCCGTTGAAGTGAGGGGGGGTCACGGCGGAGAGCCACCATGATGGGAAGCGGTTGGGACAGGCGGCGGTATGCCCATGGAGGCAGTTGTAGCACCGCATGCAGGGGAGGTAATAGCTGTAGACCACCCTATCGCCCTCGTCCAGGGGCTGGCCGGCGGAGTCGGACTCCACGCCGGCGCCGACGGCGAATACCCGGCCCACCATCTCGTGGCCCAGCACCCACGGGCCGGGGGTGGCTATCTTCATGTGGCCGCGCCACATGTGCAGGTCCGAGCCACAGATGTTGGCCAGGGTGATTTTAACCAGGATGGCCCCCGGCTCCAGTGGGGGCAGCGGTCGTTCCTGAATCTCAAAGGGCTTGCCCGGCTCTTGGAATACGGCCAGTCTTCCGTTCATGGTACCTCCATCGTTGTTATTGAGGCCCCAACTCCCCTAACTCGTAGAGGACGGCTGTGGCCGCTACCAGTCCGGCGGTCTCGGCCCGCAGTATACGGGGGCCCAGGGAGATGGGGGTAATGCCCTGGCTGCGGGCGAAGTCCACCTCCTGCTCCTCAAAGCCCCCCTCGGGGCCGATGAACAGATTTATAGGATCGTCCACCGTGCTATTGTGCAGCACCTCTCTCAGTCCGGTGACACCTTCCCCTTCATAAGGCATCAGGGAC
>JASLQE010000124.1 GCA_030744635.1 Dehalococcoidia bacterium
TTTGCCCATCAGCGGTACTATACTGGGCAACGCCAGTGAAGCGGTAAGCATGCCGTGGGCTATGCGCTGCCCGAACGGAGTGGTCTTCATATAGTCATCGTTCATGTGAAACGGATGCAAGTCCCCGGTAAGGGTGCCGAACTGGACGATGTGGGACTCGGTGACCGTGATGGATGTACCCGCAAACTTTTGCCCTATCTCAAAACCCTCGTAGAACATGCACCCTCCCTCTTAAATTAAACTGCTACCAGTGAGGCGGCCACCACCTCCTGTATTGCCACCCCTCTGCAAGGCTCAGCTAACCCCAGCCAGAGTCTCCACAAAGGCCTCCATCCTGGTCCTCAGCTGGCCGACATTGGTGAGTGTGTACTCCCGGACCGTGGAGATGGCAGGTATGCCCGCCTCCTTCAGCCTTGACATCAGAAAGGGCGTCCACATCTCGCTGGGGCGGCAGTAAATCTGGGTCATAAGCACCACGCCGTCCGCCCGGAAATCCCTGACCCAATCAACCACCTGGTCAGCCATACGGTGCCACCACCACATACGAGGCCCTGCCGGTCCATAGAGATACCTGCGGGCCAGGGCGTCGTAGGCATCACCCTCATCCGTTTTCACCGGCTCCCAAAAGTAGCGGCTAGCGATATCCAGGTCATCCATAACCACCGCCGCCCCGGTGCCCTCTATTACTTCTAAATAGCTGGGGTCATCCATCAGCTCGCTGGATACCAGGAGCCGAGGGCCGGAGCCAGTGACCGGTGTTTTGCGCTGCTCCAGATACGGCAACAGGGCCTCTAATTCGGAGTTGAACAGGTCCTTCGGCATGGCCGTAGCGGCCAGGGCCAGCCCCAGCGCCTCGGCACCCGAAAGGGCCGGCTCGTCCCTCTTTCGCAGCTCATATGCCGCCCGAAGCAGGGTGCGCATCCTGTTGTGGACATCTATGGCGTGGCACAGTGACTCCGGGGTAACCGGTGCCCCGCCGTGGGCCTCCAGCACCCCTGCCAGCTTGCGCATTTCGCGGCTGAAGTACTCTTCGGCCAGCCTGCCATCACTGTAGGGCACATGCAGAAAGCCGTAGAAAGGTGTGTGGCCTGTTATCTGCCACACATCGTACATACGTACCAGGTCCTGGTCCCTGTTGGTCGCCACGGCGCCGTCGAGAAAGTCCAGATCTCCACGCAGCACGGACTCCAGCACATGAGTGCAGCACATACAGCTACGGGCCTCTCGGTAGACCAGGGCGGAGGCCACATTCTCATCCCTGGTGCCCAGCACCCGCCACGGGAGCATGCCGGCGGCGTATATCACCTCCTCCGGCACATGGCTGCACAGCACCCCCACCACCGGTTTCCCCTGCGCCTTCCAGTCCAGTGCCCATTTGGCGCGGTTAGCCGCCAGGCCCCCCTGGATAAGGGCTTTAAGCCTTTCCTCCATCGTTGCTCCCATCTACCATACCCTGTGGCACAGGCTGAGTTTTACATTCCTGTCATTGGATGCCGCCGTCCTGCCGACACCAGGCAGCAGAGCCGGAATACCCCTAACCCGGGGCTGCCCAGTGGGTAACCGCCCACTAAACCGCAGCCTTCCTATCCAAACAGGAGTCTATGAACACATCCATACGGGTCTCAAATTCGCTCTGGTCAAAGAAGGTGGCATCCAGCATCCTGCCCTCTATGTTCAGGGTGGGAATGCCCAGTTCCCTCTCCGAGTTTTCAGCAAGCAGGGTGTTGAGGCCGGATATGGCCGTGCAGCCCACCTGAATGAAGTTGACTATGCCGTTAACCTTCAGGTCCCGGGCCACCCTCAGCGTATCGTTCAGCCAGCGGTGTCCCAGCCCCGCCCAGGAGTTGTACATCACAAACCGGGCCATCTCCTCCATGGGTGTCAGTATCCGCCCGAACATATGCTCCTCGCCGTAGTTGGGGTACAGTTCCCCCCACATCCGTCCAGCCATCCCGTAGTGGAAAAACGGGACCGCCACACCCCGCTCTGCCAGCAGCGGAAACGGGTCAAAATAGAACGGCCCACTCACCGCCCACAGAAAACGCAGCTTCTCCTCTTGCATACTGCTTATGCCCTTCTTCGCCCGCTCCACCATCTCGTCCCGCCACTCCCGGAAGTACTGTACCACCGGCCTCCAGTTGGAAAACCAGCTTGGCAGCCTCAGCTCGCGGAAGGCGTCCCGGCCCTCCACCGGGCAGGGGACCGCCTTGCGCGCCTCATACACGGCCCGGCAGCACTCCGTAGCCACCCTATCGGCTTCCAAAAGCTCCTCAAACAGGGCTTCGTCGAACTTGTGGCCGGGGAACCGTGCTTCAACAAACCGGACAAGCTCGTGGAGCTGGGCCGTTACATAGGCCAGTGTTTCCTCCGGGTTCTCTTCCGCGTTTACCGGCACATCTACGGCGTACATCTGCGAGTTGCTGAGCCGGCCCAGGGCGTTAGCCGATAGCTTTATCGCCTCGCAGGCGTTATTGTGCATCACCACCAGGACCGGAGGCGGCATGTGCTGCTCGTTAAGCATGGCCAGTTGGACTATGGTGCGGTCACACAGGGAGTCCGGGAAACCCATGGTGCGCACGGTATCAAAGTGCTGGTCAGCGTGTGAGGTGCGGTCAGCCGCCATGATATAGTCACCAATCTCAAAGCCCAGGGCTTGGAGGAGGGGTTGAAACAGCCCCGGCTCCACGAAGGGCCTGTTCCGGTGCCACGCCTCCAACTGCTGCTGGCGCAGCTCCAACTCCACCTCGTAGAGCAGCTTGTTGCTCTTGAGCTTCCCGGGTATGGGGTTTTCCCCTATCTTCTTGACCCTGCGGCTGAGCTTGGCAATCTCTTCCTCAAAGAAGTTCATCCCGCTCCTTCTTGCGCCCTCATCCTTGCTCCGGCCCCTCCGGTACCTGCGGGCACCGTTAGATAATGAGCATCCAGGGGCTTTGTTGAAATCCCATAGATTGTACCGCCCGGCCCACCGCCCGGTCAACACAGATATCCCAGGTTGTTCAGGAAGCCCCTTTCGTCACGCCTTCGCCCCCCTTTGGCAAATATTTCAGGCCCGGTTTGACCGGCTACGCAGGGCCATGCTACATTCAACTGGGAAACAGGCAAATGGGAAACGAGACATCAGGAAGCTCCCGCCGGATACCGCAACATTACACCACTAAAGGGTCACCGATAATGCGGTGAGGCATCCGGCACCACCGGTCCAGTCTCATATATCCCCGCATATTAAGCCCTGCATATTAAGGAGGAAGACCGATTAAGACCCGGCTCACCGAGCTGCTGAAGATAAAGCACCCCATCATTCAGTCCCCCATGGCCTGGGTATCCTATCCACCCCTGGTGGCCGCCGTATCCGAGGCCGGGGGCCTGGGGATAATGGGAGGGGGCCGGATGGAGGTAGAAGAACTGAGGCTGGCCATCCGCCAGGTGAAGGAGCACACCCGGAAGCCGTTTGGTGTAAATGTCACCGCACTCAGCCCCATCATCGACGAGCTGACCGAGGTCATACTGGAGGAGAAGATCCCGGTGGTCTCCTACGGCAGGGGCAACCCCCGTCCCATCCTGCAGAGGTGCAAGCCCGAGAGGGTAGTGTGCATGCCCACCATAGGTGCGCTATCCCATGCCTTGAAGGCCGAGCAGGACGGGGCCGATGCGGTTATCGCCCAGGGGATGGAGGCGGGGGGCCACTGCAGCTTCATAGCTACGATGGTGCTCATACCCATGGTGGCACGGGGCGTCAAGATACCCATCGCCGCGGCGGGCGGCCTGTGCGACGGTGCCGGTCTGGTAGCCGCCCTGGCCCTGGGGGCCGAGGCCATGGCCATGGGTACCAGGTTCATCCCCACCCAGGAGTCCCCGGTGCTTCCCGCCGTGAAGGAGCACTTCATTCATGCCTCGGAGGACACAGCCGAGGTCACGCCGCTTATCACCGGTACCCGCTGCCGCGGCCTCCGGAGCAGGCTGGTGGAGCTCCTTGAGGAGAGGGGAGAGCAGGCTTTTGAGGTCCCCCAGTCCTCCGCCGAGCACGCCACCTGGGGCTCCGAAAGGATGGAGGAGGCGTTCCACCAGGGAGACCTGGACATGGGCTTCCTGCCCTGCGGCCAGGTGGTGGGCAGGATTCATGATATCCCCACCTGCAAGGAGCTTATGGAGCGCATCATGAGCGAGGCCGAGCAGGTGGTGGCCGGGGTGAGTACCCGCTTCAGCGAGCAATAGCTACCCCACAACCCTCCTACCCGGTATTCTCACTCATCAGGATGCTCACCGGGCAGAATTCTTACCGGGCCTCCTTTACAGCGGCCACTACCTTCTGGGCGGCATCGGCCAGGTCAACGGCCATGATTGCGGGTATTCCGGACTCGGAGATGATACGCCTCCCCTCCTCCACATTGGTGCCCGCCAGTCGCACCACCACCGGTATATTGAGCGACAGTGAGCGGTAAGCGTCCACCAGGCCGGTGGCTATGACATCGGCCCGGGCCATGCCGCCAAAGATGTTGATGAGCACCCCACTCACATCGGAGTCCATCAGGAACACCTTGAAGGCGTTGACCACCCTATCCGAATCGTTTAGGGTACCGATATCCAGGAAGTTGGCCGCCCGTCCTCCGGCCAGGTTGATGATATCCAGCACGGACATGGCCAGCCCGGCACCATTAATCATGCAACCGATATTGCCATCCAGCTTCACATAGTTGCGCAGCCCCAGGGAGACCGCCTGGATCTCAAGGGGGTCATCCTGCTCCGGGTCATGGAGCTCGTTCAGCTCCGAATGCCTAAAGAGGGCGTTATCGTCAAAGTTGAGCTTGGCGTCCAGGGC
>JASLQE010000125.1 GCA_030744635.1 Dehalococcoidia bacterium
GATAAAAAGGGGTCGGTTTGGGCCTTTCATCTCCTGCAGCGGCTACCCGGATTGCAGCTACAAGAGGGCCTACTCCCTCAAGCTGGGAGTTCGCTGCCCTCAGTGCGGGGGAGAGCTGGTGGAAAAGCTTAACCGCCGCCATCAGACCTTCTACGGATGCCTCAGCTACCCCGAGTGCGATTTTACCTCTTCCCAACGGCCCCTGCCCCAGCCCTGTCCCCAGTGCGGAGGCTTGCTGGTATCCGGCTCCCGGAACCAGGCCCGTTGCCTCAAAGAGGGCCACCGGGTAAACATGGATGTCCTGGAACCGGTGCTGGTATGACTGTCGGGCCTCTCAAGGACTTCATGGGCCACCTCCAGGCGGAACGCCATGTCTCCCGGTATACCGTGCGCAACTACTCCCGGGACATCGGTGAATTCCTTTCTTTTATCCAGCAGCGAGGTGTCATCTCCGCCGAGGCCGCCACCAGAGAGCTGGTCCGAGAGTACCTGGTATGGCTGAGCCAGAGGGGCATAGTACGCGCCAGCATCGCCCGCAAGCTCTCGGCCCTGCGCACCTTCTACCGCTACTTGAAGCAGGAGGGCCGGGTGGAGAACAACCCCATGTCTCTCATCTCCTCCCCCAAGAAGGAAAGGCGGCTGCCTAACTTCCTCTCCAACGAGGAGATGGGCCGCCTGGTGGAGACCCCGGACACAGCTACACCCCAGGGTATGCGGGATAGGGCCATCCTGGAGATGCTCTATGCCGCGGGTACCAGGGTGAGCGAGCTGGCCGGACTGGATATGGAAGAGGTCAACCTGCCGCTGCGAGAGATACGGGTGTGGGGCAAGGGAGGCAAGGAGCGGGTGGTGCTCCTGGGCGCTCCCGCCGTCCGCGCCCTGGAGGAGTACCTGCTGCACGGGCGGCCCGGCACCGCAAGCAAAAGCCCCGCCCTGTTCGTTAACCATTGTGGCAAGAGACTGACCGTGCGCCAGGTGCAGCGCCTGGTCAAAGGATACGCCCTGAAGGCGGGGCTGGAGAAGCGGGTGCACCCCCACCTGGTGCGCCATACCTTCGCCACCCACCTGCTGGACGGCGGCGCCGACCTCCGCGTGGTCCAGGAGCTACTGGGCCATACCAGCCTCACCTCCACCCAGGTCTATACCCATGTCAGCCAGGCACACGCCCGCAAGGTCTACATGCAGGCCCACCCCAGGGCCAAAGAAGCAGAGCAGGATGGCTGAATAGCTCGTACCCCCTGGGATGCAGAGAGCCAGCAGTTTAGTGTGCCACAGAAAGGGATTAAACAAGTGACTTTCCCTCCCAAGAAACAAATAGAGATCCAGATACTACTGGCCCTCAGGGCGTCCCGCGGCCGGGCCAAATGGGAGCGGGTAGCGGAACGGGTGGCGCGGCACTTCAAGTTAGGCGAGGAAGCAACCTCCAGCCAGACTACGAAGGCAGCTGTCAGGAGCCACCACACAGACTGGCAACAGCATGTCAGGGGTGTGGGCCTGAGGATGGCTGAAATCTCACGCAGGGGGGGCAAGTGGGCCATCTCGGAGCTGGGCCGGGACAGAATAAGGGGGGCAGGGAAACGGACCCAGAGGCCAAAACTGCTGGTTATACACGGCCCCAACCTGAACATGCTGGGGAAGCGGGATTCTTCCCTTTATGGTACCAAGACCCTCCGGGAGATAAACAACTCTATAGAAGAACGGGCACAGGCCCTGGGCGTGGAGGCGGTGTGCTTCCAGTCCAACTCCGAAGGGGTTCTGATAGACTTTATTCAGGAGAATACCCCCGGTGCGCGGGGAATAATCATCAACCCCGGGGCACTCACCCACTACGGCCTCTCTCTGCGGGACGCGCTGGAGGATGCCGCCTTGCCGGTGGTGGAAGTGCACCTATCCAATATTTGCGCACGGGAGGAATGGCGGGCCGAATCCGTAATAGCCCCCATCGCCATGGGCCAGGTCAGCGGGCTGGGGTGGTGGGGCTACATCGCCGCCCTGGAGTTCATACACAAGGAGTCTGCGGGGTGAACCGTCTGGAGCGCTTGCGCTCCCGGCTGGCCGGGGAGGGGCTACTGGATGCGCTTCTGGTATCCGGCGCCGAAAACCGGCACTACCTCTCCGGCTTCACCGGCTCAGCCGGCTTCCTGCTGATTACCCCATCCCAGGCCGTGCTGGCCACCGATTTCCGCTACACAGAGCAGGCCAAAACCCAGGCACCCCTGTTTGAGGTTGTAGAAGTGAGAGGTGAGCCACAGCAATGGCTGCCGGGCCTGATAGCCGAGGTCAGACCCGGCGTACTGGGCTTTGAGGCCCAGGACCTCACCGTAGCCTCCTACCGCAAGATAGAGGATTCCCTGGCCCGGGACGCGGGCGGCCACAAGTTAGTGCCCACCGAGGGTCTGGTGGAATCATTGCGGGTGGTGAAGGAACCAGAGGAGGTCCGGCTCCTGACACTTGCGGCGGCCCTGGCCGATGCCGCCCTGGCCCATGCCCGCAAGGTTGCCCGGCCCGGCATAACCGAGACCGAGCTGGCCTGGGAAATAGAGAAATGCCTGCGTGAAGGCGGCAGCTCTGTGCCCCCCTTTGACCTCATGGTAGCCTCCGGTCCAAACGGGGCACTGCCACACGCCCGGCCCTCGGAGAGGCCCCTGTCCAACGGAG
>JASLQE010000126.1 GCA_030744635.1 Dehalococcoidia bacterium
AGCAGGTGCGCTGCCTGAGTTATTCTACGGGGCGGTATTGATTCAGATAGGGGGGGCCGGGAAGCTTCTCAAGTATTGGGGGTTGCGGTATAATCCATACAATGCTCTATAGAGCGGGCAAGGGTACTACACTGTAATAATCAGGAGGTGATGGTATGACAATGCCTGTGGAGGGAATACGGGTAATAGACTGGACCATATACCAGCAGGGGCCTGTGGCCACAAGCATGCTGGGCGACCTGGGGGCCGATGTTATAAAGGTGGAGGAGCGCGGTGTGGGTGACCCCGGCCGGGGCATGACCCGCACCTTCGGCACCTCCACTGCGCTTCCGGGGGGCCGGAACTACTATTTTGAGACCAATAACCGCAACAAAAGGAGCATTGCTGTGGACCTCAAAAACGAGAGGGGCAGGGAGGTGATGTACCGGATGATTGAGAATGCGGATGTATTCGTCCACAACTTCCGCCAGAGGGTGCCGGAGAGGTTGGGCTTGGGCTATGAGACCCTATCGCTGCACAACCCCAGGCTCATTTATGCCGTGGCCTCCGGCTATGGCCCCGATGGTGACGAGGCGAACAGGCCGTCCATAGACCCGGTGGGGGTGGCCCGGACCGGACTGATGGAGAATGTCTCCGCCCCGGGAGCTGAGGCCCCTACCTACCCCCAGGGGGGTATAGCAGACCAGATGGGGGCGGTGATGCTTTCCTACGGCGTACTGGCGGCCCTTATGGCCCGGCAGCTTCACGGGGTGGGGCAGAAGATAGACTGCTCCCACCTGGCCAGCGTCACCTGGCTGCAGGGGCTGGCCGTGAACTGCTATCTGATGCTGGGGAAGGAGATGCCCCGCTATGACCGTGCAAAGGCGGGCAACCCCATTAGCAACTACTACCGGTGTGCCGATGGCAAGTGGCTCTTCATCGCCCTCATGCAGCCGGACCGCTACTGGCCCGATTTCTGCCAGGCCATAGGGCTGCCGGAGATGAGGGACGATTTCCGCTTCAACACCACAGATGCCCGTACCC
>JASLQE010000127.1 GCA_030744635.1 Dehalococcoidia bacterium
TGGGGAAGGAGCTAGCCCAGGACCCTCAGTGGGCGCCCCACATCCTCACCCCTCCCCAGTCACTCCGGGTGGATAGCCTGGGAGACTCCGGGATTGAAATCAAGATACTGGGGGACACCCAGCCCATCCAGCAATGGGGCGTCATGGGGGAGCTGCGCAAGAGGATAAAAAAGGCCTTTGACGACGAAGGAATTGAAATCCCGTGGCCGCACACCAAGGTCTTTTTTGGCAACCAGCCGCCCACCCCCGCTAACGAGTAGCGGCCCCGTTGCCCCAAAGGTGTGTTTTAAGATACTATGGAGGTAAGGTGTATTAATGGCAGATGATGACATCAAGACGGCCTTTGAACGGGCCTGGGAGAAGGCGCAGCGGATAGAGGCCACCGACGATAAGGTGCAAGAGCTCCAGTACGGGCCAGAAGGCGCCCGGCTGGTGGCCCGCTACCTGAAAGAGGAGGGGGTTGACCTTGCCAAAGACCTTGCGGCCTATCCACCGGACATCCGGCAGCATGTGGAGAAGGGAGTGCAGGGAACCTTGAAAAGCAACATCACCCTGCCCCGATTGGAGCGCCTACGCCACGACAGTGACCGGGCCATGGAAGGATTGATGTCCCTCAAGCGGGACAAAAGCCGGTTTGCCTCCTTCAAGGACAAGGTAGAGTCCCTGTTTGCCTATTACCAGCGTGCCCGCCAGGAGGCTTACGATAGGCTATCGCAGGAGGTTGACGGCCTGCTGCGTCAGGCCCTTCGCCAGCAGGGTGCCAACCCGCAGATGCGTATAGATGTGGAGAACCACCCGGAGTTCCGGCAGCGGTGGCAGGAGCTCTCGGCCCGCTTGGACAGTGAAGCCGAGGAGCGACTGGCGCTGCTGATGGCGGAGTTGGACGGGATTAGTTAGGCGGGGGAAATATGGCAAGTGGGGAAGTGCAGTTCTCTCACCGGCCTCAGCTGAACCAGCCAGTGTTGATTGCAGCCTGGCCCGGCATTGGCCAGGTGGCGCTGCGGGCCGCCAGCTATCTGAAGGAGCAGCTGGGGGCGACCGAGTTCGCCCGGATAGATGCTATTCCCTACTTCGACCTGGGGGGAGTCCTAGTGGAAGAGGACATCATCCAACCACCCCACTTCCCGCAGAATAATTTTTACGCCTGGCAACATCCTGACAGTGGTCAGGACATCATCCTCTTCACTGCTGAGTCCCAACCCTCCAATAGCGGCTACCGGTTTGCCCACATGGTGCTGGAAGTAGCCTCAGAGTTGGGGGCACAGAGCGTGTTTACCATGGCCGCCGCCCTATTGGATGAGCTACCCGATACCCCACGGGTATGGGCGGCAGTAAGCCACCCCGGCCGCAGGCAGGATGTAGAGCAGTACGGGGTTGCCCTCAAAGGTGATTTCTACATAGCCGGCATGAACGGACTGCTGTTGGCAGTAGCCCAGGAGCGCGGCCTGGAGGCCGCATGCCTGCTGGGGGAGACGCCGCGCTTTGCGTCTGAGGTGGAGAACCCAACCGCCGCCCTTGCGGTGCTTGAGGTCTTGGTGCCTCTACTGGGCCTGCCCGTTGACTTGACCGACCTCCGGCAGGAGGCCGCACAGGCCCAAGTGGAGTTGAAACGCTTGCTGGCGGAGAACCGCAAAGAGTTTATAGACCGATTTACCGTGCCTCTCTGGGAAAACAAAGACGATGAGGAAAGAGCCTGATGGGTTTCAGACCTGGCATGTCCGAGTTGATTATAGTTCTGGTTATCGTGCTGCTCCTGTTCGGCGCCAGCCGGCTGCCCAAGCTGATGGGGTCCATGGGCAAGGGGATAAAGGAGTTCCGCCAGGGGGTCAGCAATCTGGATGAGGAGGAGAAGAAGGGCCCCAAGACCAGGAGCAAGACCCGGAGCAGGTCCAAGAAAGCCTGAAGGGTTACTACTACCTGCTTGCACATACAAGCGTTAAAATGTCTTGTAGGGTGGGACCCTTCGCTTCGCTCAGGGCACCAGAGGTTAAAGGTGTCATTCTGAGCGAAGCGAAGAATCTCGTTGCTGCACTTACTTAGTCATCCAAGTGCTGCTCCAATGTGGTAATACCCCGAATAGAGACGCCAGGACACTAACCCATTCCCCACCTAACCCTCCTCAGCACTCACCGCTTCGGCCTTCGGTTCGGGTGCCAGGAAACGGGCCAGCCATATCCCCAGCTCGTAGAGTATGATTACCGGAATAGCAATGAGGGTCTGGTTCAGCGGGTCCATTGTGGGGGTTATGATGGCCCCCATGACAAAGGCGAACACCACCGCCCACCTCCGCCCCCTGGCAAGGGTGCGATAGCCGACAATACCCAACTTGGCCAGAAAAAGCATCACCAGCGGCGTCTCAAATATGGCACCGGTGCCCACCATCAGACGGGTCACCACCGCAACATAGTTTCCTATCCGAATCTGAGGTGTGGCGATTTCCTCACCGAAGTGGAGCAGGAAGTTCAGAGCGGTGGGCAGAAAGATAAAATAGCTGAACAGGGCACCGCCCACGAAAAGTAAAGCCGATGATGGCAGCAACCAGTAGAGATAGCGCTTCTCCCGGGGGGTAAGCCCCGGGGCTATAAACATTATCAATTGGTAAAGCATAACGGGCAGCCCAAGTGTGAACCCGCCCAGCAGGGCTACCTTGAAATAGGTGGCCAGCATTTCGGTGACATCTATGAATATCAGTTCGATGTCGCCTGCGGGGATGAGCAGGAGGTCAAAGAGACGGGGTATTATGGCAAATACCAGCCCGGTGCCCACCATGAAAGCCAGAGCGGCTATCATCAACCGGCGCCTCAGCTCATTCAAATGCTGGCCGAGGGTGAGCTGCTTATCTCTTCGGCCTGTGGTTTTCCGGTCTGTCTTCAGCTTCATCCAGCAGTGCCCTGGTGAACTCCCCGCCCATTTCTTTCATCTGGCGTACCATCTTCCCGGCGCTGCGGGCGGTACGGGCCAGCCGCTGGGGACCCAGAATCAAAAGGGCTATTACCATTACAACCAGCAGTTCGGGAGGTCCGATACCCATCAAATCAGGCTACCACCTACACTATCGTATCACACCCTCATTCAGATAGCCCAAGGGTGGAATACCGCCATTTAGCCCGACCTTGCTCAAGCGATGGCCCTCCATCCCTCCACCGGATTAGCGTGGGTGGGGACCGGGGCGGCGCAGAAGCAGGTACCAGTGGTAGCTACCCTTAGCGCCGGGGGTACTGGGGGCACCGGACGCAGAGTAGCCGTCTACCATCTCCTGGGCCTCCACCACCTCCCACCCCCGGGCTATCCGGGACACCTCAGCCTCGTCTGAGTAGTGGTGTAGGACTGCCCTCTCGTGCTCCAGAGCATCCCTGGTGTTTACAAAGGTGCCCGGCTCAATCTCCTCACCCTCACCGTACTTGTGGTTCCGGGCGGACTGTAGGGTGAGGAAAAGGTAACCCCCCTTTGCGATAACCCGGCGCAGGCTGCGTATCAGGGCCTCCATATCCGTCAGCGTGTTATGGTAGACCACATTGAAGGCGATGGC
>JASLQE010000128.1 GCA_030744635.1 Dehalococcoidia bacterium
AGCAATACAGGGACAGGCTGAAGGCCATGAAGCCCAATGTCTATATCGGGGGGCGGCAGATAACCCGGGATGACCCTATTCTGGCGCCGGCGGTAAATGTCATCTCTTTTACCTTCGATGCGGCCCAGGAGCCCCAGTTCCAGGACCTGGTGGCCACTAAGTCCCACCTGACCGGCGACCCCATTAACCGCTTTACGAATGTGCACCGCAGCGTGGATGACCTGATGAAGAAGCTGGAGATGACCCGGATGCTGTGCCAGCGGGTGGGGGGGTGCATTCAGCGCTGCATGGCTAACGACACACTGAATGCCATGGGCGTGGTGAGCAAGGAGATTGACGAGGCCAGAGGCACGGAATATCACGCCCGCTTCTTGAAGTTCCTGGAGCACTACCAGAACAACGATTTAGTGGGCAACGCCGCCCAGACGGATGTGAAAGGCGACAGGAGCAAGCGCCCGCATGAGCAGGCCGACCCCGACCTGTACCTGCGGGTTGTAGAGAGAAAGAAGGATGGAATCGTAGTGCGCGGGGCCAAGGCCCACAACTCCATCGGCCCCTATGCGGACGAGCTACTGGTGGTGCCCACCCGCACGCTGACCAAAGATGAAGGCGACTGGGCGGTATCCTTCGCCATTCCAGCGGATACTCCGGGGGTGAAACTGGTGAGCCGGGCCACCGCACCCCGCCCCAGGGAGCAGTTCAAGGCACCCTTTAACACCTTTGGGATTGCAGACTCGTTGACCATCTTTGACGATGTCTTTATCCCGTGGGAGCGGGTCTTCATGTGTGGGGAGTGGGAGAATGCCGGGAGGCTGGCGCTGCTCTTCGCCAACTATCACCGGCACACCTACTGCGGCTGCAAGCCGGCGGTGACGGATATCATCATGGGTGCCACTGCGCTGGTGGCCGATTACAACGGTGTGGGTAACGCCGCTCACATCCGGGACGAGATTACCGAGCTTATGATTATCGCTGAGCTGGTATACGCATCGGGTATTGCGGCCTCGGTGCGGGGCAACGCTACCGCCTCTGGAATCTATGAGCCGGCATTCCTC
>JASLQE010000129.1 GCA_030744635.1 Dehalococcoidia bacterium
ACCCGAAGCCTCTTCCAGACCGGCAAGGGTCTCCGCCAGCAGTTTATTGTGCTCGGCTTTATCCATCACCATTCCGGAAAGCACCATATCCATAGCTTGGGCACCGGTTATAGGGGGGTTGTCCGCCTTGCGCAGCTCATATAGCTGGCGAAGCAAGCGGCGGTTGCTATTAAAGACCTCAACCGCCCGTTCCAGAGACTCATCGGAAATAGGTCTACCGGTCCATTCAGCCACCGCCCTTGCTAGCTCTCTGGTCTCCGCGCCCACGCAGGCACGGGCCGAAGGCCGGTAGAGGCTGTTGGGAATATACATCTCATAGCTGAAACCCACGGGGGCATGACGCAGCCAGCTGTCATAGCTCTGTCGGATGTGCTGACAGCACCAGGCGATAACCAGGCCATCCAGGTAGTCATAGCGGCCCTGCAGGCCCTGAGCCAGGCAGTCACGGCAGTAGGCACACCACATGGTGGGAAAGATGTAGCGGTCGGTGATGTCCTGTGGCTCGTGGCTACCCATAATCCTCACCGGCAAGACCCCGGCGGCGTAGAGCACTTCTTCCGGCATATAAGTACACATGAAGCCGGCTACCCGACCCCCCGTCCTGGCCTTCCACTCCTGAGCATACTTGTGCCGGTTTTCTACGATACCCCGGTAGTGGTCCAGACCGGTCATGTTTCCCCCTATACCTGCAAGAGAATCAATAGACAACCATTGTGGCACCACAATAGGGGCTTAGTCAAATCATCCATCCATCATAACCACAGTGTTTCCGATACAATCAGCTTGACTCCGACCTGTCCTCCAAGTATACTTACCCTAGGTAAAAGCCAGTATGGGGGAGGTAGTAGTATGGCAAAGCGGCCCGGCGGCCCGGGTCCTGTGGACTGGGAGGCGAGCCTGCGTGAGCTCGGCAAGCGGTGGGGTAACCGCCGTCCGGGGACAGGCGGCTACCTTTTCCTGATACCCATCGTTATCATCGTTATTATCTGGGGACTCACAGGCATATACCAGGTGGGGCCTGGGGAGAGGGGGGTGGTGCGCCAGTTCGGCGCCCGTATGGCAGGTGATACCGGCCCCGGCCTGCACTATCACCTGCCATGGCCCATCCAGCGGGTGGATGTGGTGAATGTGGAGTCCGTGCGCACCGCCGAGATAGGCTTCACCACCGCGGGTTCGAGGGAAAACCAGGAGCCACGGGAGGTGCTGGCCGAGGCCCTTATGCTCACCGGGGATGAGAATGTGGTGAACATCCACGCCATCGTCCAGTACCGGGTGCGGGATGCCGGGGACTATGTGTTCAACATCGTCCGCCCCGATGATGCCCTCAAGAGCGCCGCCGAGGTGGCCCTGCGGGGGGTGGTGGGCCGTAATAGCATTGACTATGTCTGGGTGGAGGCCCGCACCGCGGTGGAGAACCAGGCTCTGGAGTTCCTGCAGGCCCTTATGGACTCTTACGAGTCCGGGGTTGTGGTGCTGGGCGTCAAGCTCCAGGAGGTGGACGCACCCGAGGAGGTGCGGGATGCCTTCCAGGATGTAGCCCGGGCCAGGGAAGACCGGGAGCGGCTGGAGAGGGAGGCCGAGGGTTACGCCGCCGACATTGTGCCCCGGGCCAAGGGCGAGAAGGCGAAGCAAATCCAGGAGGCCACCGCCTACAAGGAGCAGCGTGTCCTACGGGCCCAGGGTGATGCCGAACGGTTCCTGGCGGTGCTGGAGGAGTACCGCAAGGCCCCCGATGTCACCCGTCAGCGGC
>JASLQE010000130.1 GCA_030744635.1 Dehalococcoidia bacterium
TTGGCTGCCCTTTCCAGTAGGCGGCTGTGCAGGTAGAAAATATCGCCGGGGAAGGCCTCCCGACCTGCGGGGCGGCGCAGCAGCAGGGAGAGCTGGCGGTACGACCAGGCGTGTTTGGTCAGATCATCATATATGACCAAAGCGTCCCGACCCTGCCCCATCAGCTCCTCGCCCATGGCACACCCGGCATAGGGGGCCAGGTATAGCAAGCCGGCAGGCTCGGCGGCGTTGGCCGCCACCACAATGGTGTGGTCCATAGCGCCGTATTGCTCCAGTGTGGCCACCGTTTGGGCTACCTTGGAGGTCTTCTGCCCGATAGCCACATAGATGCAAACTACGCCCGTTTCTTTCTGGCTGAGGATTGTGTCCAGGGCCAGGGCGCTTTTGCCGGTGGAGCGGTCGCCGATGATAAGCTCCCGCTGTCCCCGTCCGATGGGTACCATGCCGTCAATGGCCTTGATACCGGTATGCAGAGGCACATTCACCGGCTGGCGCATGACCACATTGGGGGCCACCGTCTCCACCGGGCGGATTTGCTTTGTTTTGATAGGCCCGCGGCCATCTACGGGCTGGCCCAGGGGGTTCACTATCCGGCCTATCATCTCCTCCCCCACGGGCACCTCCACCACCCGGCTGGTGCTGTGCACCTCTTCGCCCTCTTTGACCTGAGAGTACTCACCCAGAATCACGGCCCCGACGCTATCCTCGTCCAGGTTGAGGGCCATGCCGATAGCGCCGCTGGAGAATTCCAACAGTTCGTTGTAGCGCGCCCCGGAAAGGCCGTGGATGCGGGCAATGCCATCCCCCACCTCCACCACCGTGCCCACCTCCACCATCGTGGCCTGAGCGCCGAACTGCTCAATCTGCTGGCGCAGGATGGATACGAAGTCCTGTCCCCTGACTGCCATATGTCTACCTCCCCGATGTTACCAGGCTCTTGCGCAGGGCCTTGAGTTTGCTTCTTACACTGCCGTCCAGGAGCGTGTCTCCTATATAAGCCACCAGCCCACCCAGAAGGGAGGGGTCAACCCGGGTGGTTACCACCACCTTGCCCCCGGTGATGGCTTCCAAGCCGCTGGTTACGGCATCTTTTACGGTGTCTTCCATAGGGACGGCTGTTACCAACTCAGCGCTGGTGACGCCCTGATGTGCGTTTACCAGTTTGCGGTACTCCTTATAAATGTCCGGAATCAGCCGGAGGCGGTACCGGGCCACCAGGAGGGCCAGCAGGTTAACCGCCATCGGAGACAGGCCGGAGAGCTTGTCCGGCAGCAGCCCCAGCTTCTCCTCAACGGACAATTTGGGGTTATCCATCACAGCCCGGAACAGGGGGTCCTGCGATATTTGGCTTAGCTGTCCCAGGTCCTGGAGCCACTTATCAAACCGGTCTTGCTCTCGTGCGATGGTAAACACCGCCAGGGCGTGGCGTGTGGGCGAGCCACCACGGGGCATAGGCTACTCCTTCTTAAGGGTACTCTCCGCCAGCGCCTCCTCTATGAGGCGGGTGTGGGCCTTGGCGTCCAGCGCCTGGTTGATTACCTTCTCGGCGGCATGTAGGGCCAGGGCGGCGAACTCCTGCCTCAGTGCATCCAGCGCCTCATCCCGCTCACGCTGGGTCTCCAACCTGGCCCGGGAGAGTATGGTCTCCGCCTCGCGGCGGGCCTCGGCGCGGGCCTCTTCCTTGACCCTCTCCCCCGCCTGGCTGGCTTGGTTCACCACCTGCTGGCCCTCCACACGGGCCTCATCCAGGCGGGCTTTAACCCGTTCCTCCGCCTGGGCCGCCTCCTGCCGGATGCGCTCCGCCTGGTCCATGCTGTCGCGAATCGTGGAGGAGCGCTGGTCCAGCATCTTGAGGATGGGCTTGTAGGCCACCAGGTAGAGTAGGGCAAAGAGGAGGCCGAAGTTCAGCCCATATACGATTAGGCTGGGTAGATGAATGCCCAGCTCACCAAACCGCTCAATCACCCTGCCCTCCTTCTGGTTTAAACAAGCATAGCGAGGATAATGGCCACCACAAGGGCATAGATGCCCAGGGCCTCGGCCAGGGCGGCGGCCAGTATCATGTTGGGTAGGATGGCCCCACGAGCATCAGGGTTGCGTCCCAGGGCCTGCATGGCCGAAGAGCCGATGAGGCCGATTCCGATGCCCGGCCCCACCATACCTAACCCGATGGCCAGACCGGCTGCCAGCAGCTTCATAGAATCAGGCGATATGCCTTCAGGCATTTTCCTTCCCTCCTTCTTTATTAACATTAACGTAAAATAGCGCAGCGGCTACTCCTGGCTGCGCAACACCCCGGCGAGTATTCCGGCGGCAAATATCAGGGGGACCAGTATTGCCACCGTTAGCACCACCTCCACAACGAACATTCAGAACCTCCTTAAGCCAATCCTCCCCGGTTTTCAGCTATGCTCCCCCTCGTGGGGAGTCATAGCGGTGACCCCGAATGCCAGTGTAAGTCCGGCGAAGATTAGCGCCTGCATAAATCCTATAAGCAGTTCCAACCCATAGAAAGGCACGGCCAGAATAAACGGCACCAGGAAGGCGACGATGAGCAGCAGCACCTCGCCCGCCGTCATGTTGCCGAACAGTCGGAAGGTAAAGCTGAGGATGCGGATAAGGTGGCTGAGTAGCTCCAGTGCGCCGATGAAGAGGTCTACAACTCCCAGCGGACGCCCCTTGAGCAGGCCTTTGAAGTTGAAGAACTGTCCCATGTAGCCCCGGGCACCGATAGCACGGATACCCCAGTACTCCACTGTGATAACAGCTATCAGAGCAATGGCCAGGGGCTGGTTGATATCGGTGTTGGCGTTGCGCAGCAGGGTGCCGGATAGGTGACCTTCCTCATTCATAAAGCCAATGGCACTGTACAGGGGCAGTATGCCCAGCCAGGCATTGAACAGGACAAGGGTAAAGATGGTGGCTATCAGGGGGAAAACGATCCTAGAGCGCTCCGGGCCTATTGCGGACTCAACGAATTTGAGCAGCATTTCTATGATAAGCTCTGCCAGGGTCTGTAGGCGGCTCGGCACCACCCTCATCTTGCGGGTGGCTGCATAAAAGAAAGATACAAGCAGGGCTATGGTTATCCAAGAGGCCAGCATGGTGTTGGTAACGGACCAGTTTTTGGAGGATAGGGACATGGCCTCCATGTGTTCCCTCTCGGGGAACAAAGGCTCGGCCGGCAGGTGCACTTCCGGACTGGGCAGGAAGGGTTCCTTTCCTGTGAAAGTGGCTCCTAATGGTCCGGTTATGACTCCCAGCACAAAAAGGGCCAGCACCACCAGGCCCACGGGGGCGAGCACCTTAACCGGCAGGCGCAATGCTCTTCCTACTCATCCTTGTCCTTCCCGTTGGGCTTCAGCCCGGGCAGCAGCATCCTGTAGACGCCGTAGAAGGCCACAAAGCTGCCCAGAACTATCCCCGCTATGGCTAAAAACGGGGTGGTGCCAAACTTCTTGTCCAGCCACAGGCCCACCGCTGCCCCTAATATTATGGAAATGGCAACGTACCATCCCACTCCTATGAGGGAGAATACCCAACCCCTCACCGGCCCTCCAAGTTTGAGAATTGTATC
>JASLQE010000131.1 GCA_030744635.1 Dehalococcoidia bacterium
CTCCACGCTGTCCAGCAGGGGCATGACCGCCACCTTGTGGGGCACGGTGACATTGGCACCGAGTACTTTAGTACTCTTTAAACGAGAGACTGTGCCTGCGAGTCCCTCCGGGGGCACCTCCCACGCCTCGTAACGCACTTCCAGCCCGCAGTGGTCAAAGGCCGCCTGCTGGAAGACGGGCGACAGCGAGTGCTTCAGGGGGTAGCCCAGGATGGTGGCTATCTGCGTCACAGGGGGCCCCTCTGCGTGTCCAGGTATCCCTGGAGTATGATTGCGGCGGCATCGGCATCCAGGTGCTTTTTCACCGGCCGTTTTCCCTTTCTCCTGTCACCTCTGTCCGGCTCCTGTGTGCGCCTCTGGGCGGCTACGGTGGAGAGCCTCTCATCATAGATGTAGAGAGGGACCTCTATCCTCTCTTTAAGGGTGGCAACGAATGTCAGCACCTTCTCTGCCTGGGGGCCGGTCTCCCCGCTCAGGGAGCGGGGCAACCCCACCACCACCCCTCCGGCACCGTTTTCGGCCACTAGCCGGGCCACCTCGTCCATGTCCCTGCCTTCCTCCTGACACTGGAGAATGGTGAGCGGGAAGGCCAGCACGCCGCTGGGGTCGCTGATGGCCACCCCGATGCGCTTTTCTCCTACATCCAGCCCCAGGAGCTTCATGCTATCCTTCAGGGCCGCTCCTGTTCCCTGAGCCGCCCTACCATCTCTTTCACCATGCCCAGGGCCTGGTCCAGCTTGGAGCCGTCCTTGCCCCCGGCCTGGGCCATCTCCGGGCGTCCGCCGCCGCCGCCGCCGGTGACACCGGCCACTGCCTTCACCATCTCCCCCGCGTGGAGGCCCCGAGGGATAAGATCTTTCGTGACCATGGCCAAGAAGGCGGGACGCCGGTCCACCAAGGCACCCAGCACCACCACCCCACTGCCCAGCCCATCCCGCACCATGTCCCCCATCTCCCGCAGGGCATCCCGGCCGGAAACCTGGACCCTGGCCGCCACCACCTTTACCCCGTCCACCTCCTCCACCTGGCTTATAAGTTGACCGGACTCATCCCTCATGAGCCGCATCTCAAGGGCATGAGAGTGGCGGCGCTCCCGCTCTGACTCGGCCACCATCTCCTCGACCTTAGCGACAGCCCCCGTGGGGTCCGCCGATTTCACGATATGGCCAATCGCATCCAGGGCGCTGAGGCGCTCCCTTACGAAGGCCTCCGCCCCCCTTCCGGTAACCGCCTCGATGCGCCTCATGCCGGAGCCGATGCTGGCCTCGCTGAGGATGACGAAAAAGCCTATCTCGCCGGTGGCCCGCAGGTGGGTGCCGCCGCACAACTCCCGGCTAAAGTCCCCCGCCTGCACCATGCGCACCACCTCTCCGTACTTCTCCCCGAAGAGGGCGATGACCCCCTGGTCCATGGCCTCCTGGTAGAACACTTCCTTCACCGATACCGGCAGGTCCCGGCGAATGCCGTCGTTGACCATGGCCTGGACATCGGTCAACTCCTGGGAGCTGAGGGCCACATAGTGGGAGTAGTCAAAGCGCAGCCGTTCCGGGGCCACCATGGAGCCCCGCTGATAGACATGCTCGCCCACCACCCGGCGCAGTGCCGTATGGAGCAGGTGGGTGGCGGTGTGGTTGCGGGCGATATCCAGCCGCCGGCCTTCGTCCACGGCGGCCTCCACCACATCGCCCAGGGCCAGCTCTCCCTCGACTAACTTGCTTATGTGGGAAGCGAGGTCCGGCATGTAATGCGATGTGTCGGTCACTTCTACTTTGCCACGGAGCCCTTGGATAAATCCAGTATCGCCGACCTGCCCACCTGCCTCCGCATAGAAGGGTGTCTGGTCAAGGAAGACTGTGACTTTCTCGCCCTGCCGAAAGGCCTTTTCCGTAGGTTTGCCATCGACCATCAAACCCACTATTTTGACGGTACATCTGGTTCTCTCATAGCCCACAAATTCAGTCTCAGGAATTTCTGTCCTAAATCCCCGTCGTACGAAGCCCCCCTCGGTGAGAAGGCCTTCCTCAATAACAAATTTCTTCGCCCGTGACCGCTCCCGTTGTCGCTCCATCTCCGCCTCAAATCCGGGTAGGTCCACCTCAAAACCCCGCTCCCGGGCAAGTTCTTGGGTCAACTCCACGGGAAAGCCATAAGTATCATATAATATGAATGCCTCTAAGCCCGTTATAGTCCTGTTCACGAAGTTGGTAGTTGCCTTCAGTGCCTCAAAGCCTCGTGCAA
>JASLQE010000132.1 GCA_030744635.1 Dehalococcoidia bacterium
TAAGCCTCCGCTCCTGCCTGGCCGCAGAGACCCAACTTTCTGATTGCTTAATCTAACAACACAGGTGTGCATAGTTGGGGTGGGCCACTACAGTGTCAAAGAGGTACGCTCGTGCCGAGCGTTAGAGAGAAGGGACGTGTATGCGCTACCATTGCCGGTAGCATCCACAGGGCCCGGGCCCGGGATTGTAGGCCGTCAGCCGGTATCGCTCACTTTACGAAAAGTGGAAAGCGGGAGGGTGTATAGCCGATGATACCCAGGGATGTATGATTAGACAGAGGCAGAATGAGAGCTCTTGAAGCGTTTCACCAGATAGTGGAGGGGCGGCATGATTACGCCCGGGAGCGGAAAGCCCGCACGGGCCAAAAAGCTCTCGGATACCTCTGTACCTATGTTCCTGAGGAGATTCTATACGCCGCAGGTGTCCTGCCACTTCGTATCTTGGGCGGGCGGGATACCCAGGACCTTGCCGACCGCCACATCTACTCCGGTATCTGGTGCGCCTATTGCCGGGATGTCCTGGGGCAGGGGCTGGCGGGTAGATATGACTACCTGGATGGCATAGTCAACTCTTATGTGTGCGACCATATTCGCGGGGCCTATGAGAGCTGTGTCATACACCTTAAACCGTCCTTTTACTGGGAGGTCATTATTCCCAATGCCCTCCACCGGCCTCATGCAGCCACCTGGCTGCTCTCCCATTTGCGCCGGTTCCATAAAGCCCTGGAGGGGTGGATGGGGCACCCCATCTCCGATGACGACATCTGGCAGGCCATAGAGACCTACAACGCCAACCGGGCACTGCTGCGGGGCCTGCATGAGACCAAGAAGGCCGAGCATTCCACCCTTACCGGCGCGGACATAGCTGAGGTAACCCTTGCCAGCCTGCTGATGGACAAAAAAGAGCACAGTGCCCTGCTCCAGGACCTCAAGGGTGGGATGGAGGGGCACAAGAGCACCCAGGACTCTAAGGTGCGCATAATGTTGGTGGGCAGCGAGTGCTACGACATGGAGTTCTATGGCCTTCTGGAGTCCCTGGGCGCTACGGTGGTGAGTGATACCCTGTGTACGGGGATGCGCTCCTTCTGGGAGCCGACTCCCGTTGACGGTGGTGACCCGTTGGAAGACATAGTCAAGCGGCTCGTGGCCCGCCCCCCCTGCCCTATCCGGGACCTGGCCCATCCGGGCAGGCGCAACATACAGCTTATAGCGGACCATGTTAAAGAGTACCGCGCACAGGCGGTTATTTTCATCCAGCAGAAGTTCTGTGATGTATGGTCTTACGAGCTGCCGGACCTGCGGGAAGTTTGCCGCGAGTTGGATGTGCCGCTGCTGCACCTGGAGCAGGATGTGGTAACCCCTGCCGGACAGTTCCGCACCCGCATAGAGGCCATGTTGGAAACCCTGACCCTCGGGGTTTAAAACCGCAATAGCTGGAGGAGGCATTATGGCCGTCAATCTTCCACATCAGCAGTACCAGACCGAACCGGTAAAGTGCTGGGGCAGGATGAAGGAGCTCCGTCGAGGGCACTTCCGTCATACCTGGGATGCCGCTGCCCGCGGGGAGCCCGTCATACAGGGCATCGTGGAGTTCTTTCTGGGCTATTTTTCTGGAATCGGCGACTTCGCCAACCCCTCATACGGCCCATATTTCACCGTCATGATGCGCAATCCCGAGTTCGCCACCAAGGTGTTCGAAGGGGCGGAGGCCCGGGGGCTGCCCCGGGACATATGCTCCTCCATGCGGTGTCACCTGGGGCAGCTTTTTACCGGAATGAGCTTCAAAGGCCCCGAAGGACAGACCATGCACCCCGATATGGTCATTCAAATGGCCGGGTGCCACTCCATTCTCAAGACCGGTCAGCTCTTCAGCCAGCACGGCGATGCGCCTTATTTCATCATGGACTTCCCCTCTACCGACAGAGATGAGGCCGCCCGGGCCTATGTGAAAAGCCAGCTCTACGAAGGGATAGAGTGGATGGAGCAGGTCACCG
The DNA here is from genome assembly GCA_030744635.1 of Dehalococcoidia bacterium. Lineage (GTDB taxonomy): Bacteria > Chloroflexota > Dehalococcoidia > JACVQG01 > JAHKAY01 > JASLQE01. The sequence continues at coordinate 1,995 of JASLQE010000132.1, forward strand.
GCAGGAAGTACGACGATGAAAAGCTCATCGAGGGCGTCAAGAACGAATACGAGACCGGCAGGCTGCTGGCGGCGGTGATGGACCTGCAGAGCAACGTGCCCGCCCCGCTGGATATGAGGCAGCTTTGGTCACTGAGGCTGCCTGGCGTTACCCTCAGGCACAAGGCGGAGACGGTGGACTTCTACAAGGAGCTCCTGGATGAGGTGAGACATAGGGTGGAGAGACAGATTTCGGCGAAGGGTGTGGAGACCGCCAGGATTATGATGGAGGGCCTGCCCCCGTTTCCTCGCATCGATATCCTGCGCTACCCCACCAAGTACGGGGCCGTGGTGGTGGGTGGCGATGCCCTGTTCTACACCGGCGGGATGTGGCACCTTCAGGATGACGGTAGCTGGAAGGTGCCGCCTCCCCTGAGCGAGTGGCGGTCCGACATACGCACCCGCGAGGATGCCTTTGAGCTTATTTGTGACATGCGTCTTACCTTCGGCATCCGGCCGTATGCGTGTGATACCAGGCCCTTCGCTGTGCGACACGAATATGTGTGGCGGGCAAAGCACTTCGGCGCTGATGGGGTGATAATTCACATGGACCGGGGCTGCCGCGCCGTACAACAGGGGATGGAGGAAAACAAGATTGCGCTCGACAAGGCGGGCTTCCGCACGGTGACCTACGAGGCCAGCCAGGCGGACTTCCGGGACTTTAACGAGCGCCAGATATATGACACCCTGGACGCTTTCATGGAGAGCCTGGGGCTTGAGTCCATGGCGGAAGCGCCGCAGGCCGAGGCCGCCGAAGACGAACCCGGGCTACATGGGGCCGGCGGCTGACCGGTAGCAGGACAGCCATCTACCCAGGCCGCCTCCAACCGGTTAGCGGTTCTCGAAAACGGGCTTTCTCTTCTCGGCGAACGCCTTCGGCCCCTCGGCCGTATCCTCCATGCCCAGCAGGTTGGCGCTAAGGGCACTGGCGAAGGCCAGGCCTTCACGGGGCGCAAAGTTGAACCCACGGTACAGGATTTCTTTGAGATCCCGCACCGCTCGCGGCCCCAGCGAGAGCATACGCTCCGCCCAGGACATCGCCTCGGACATCAACCGCTCCTGGGGGACAACCCGGTTAATCCAGCCTATCTCGTAGCCCCTCTGAGCGGTAATACGCTGGTCGCCCCAGAGGACTATCTCCAATGCGTGTCCCAGGCCTATTTGCCGGGTGAGGTTGGTTGCCCAGGCTGCGGGGAGGTTCCATTTCGTCTCCGCAATGCCCATCTCCGCATTTTCAGCCGCAATCCTTATATCGCAGAACTGGGCCAGCATCCAGCCCCCGGCGATTGCGTAGCCGTTTATGGCGGCGATAATCGGTTTCCAGACCTCTAACTCCGATACCTGAGGCATCTGCCCTGGCTTGGGAAACCCAATCCCTTTTTTGTCCCTTTCGGACTGGTCCACAAGGTCAAACCCGGCGCAGAAAGCCTTGTCGCCCGCACCGGTAACCACGGCCACCCAGGCGTCATCGTCGTCGCGGAAGCGCTGGAAGCTGTCGTAGACCCGCTCCATCAGCTCCAAGCTCAGGGCATTCATCCGCTCCGGCCGGTTAAGCGTAATCTGAACAATCCGGTCCTTTTTTTCATACAAGAGAATGTCCTTACCGGTGATGGGCATCGCCACCTCCTTCATATACCTCAGGGTTAGCAATCCCGGGCAGTGCTCTCCCCTTCAATTTCAGAAAGGAAGGCCAGTACCGAAGTATGCTGGCACCCATGGTACTTCTACTATCTCTGGTGGTCAAGGCTGCTAATCAGGGGTTGTGGGGGGGGGCCGGACCTATGTTTTATGA
>JASLQE010000133.1 GCA_030744635.1 Dehalococcoidia bacterium
TTTGTCCGGGCGCTTCCCTGCGTGGCGGCACCTCGGAAATCCTGCGCAATATCGTGGCGTTGAGGGGCCTGGGCCTGCCTGCCCGGTAAGGCTGCCCCGGTAAGGCAGGGAAAGGAGATAGAGTATGGACTTTCACTTTTCCCCGGAAGAGGAGACCTTCCGGCAGGAGGTCCGAGACTATGTAAAGAAGGTGCTGCCACCTGACTGGGCGGCTCTTGACCCTATAGATGTAGCGCCGGAGATAAACGACTTTGTGCGCCAGCAGATGAAAGTGGTGGGCGCTAAAGGCTGGCTGTCCCTATCCTGGCCCAAGGAGTTCGGGGGCCGGGAAGACCCCATGCTGGACACCATTCTGCAGGACGAGCTGGCCTACTACCGGCTGCCGGTGCGGGATGTGCAAGGGGTGGGGAATGTGGCACCCACCCTCATCCACTTCGGCAACGATGACCAGCGCCAACGGCACCTGCCCCCCATAGCCAAGGGTGAGATACTGTGGTGCCAGGGGTACAGCGAGCCGGGTGCCGGCTCGGACCTGGCCGGGCTGTCCCTGAGGGCCATACCCCAGGACGACCACTTCATAGTCAACGGCCAGAAGACATGGACCTCTTTCGCTCACCAATCGGACTGGATTTACTTTCTGGCCCGGAGCGACTCCGACGCCCCCCGCCACCAGGGCATCACTTTTCTGCTGGCGGACATGAAGACGCCTGGCATCAGTGTTAACCCCATAATTGATATAACAGGCAACCATACCCTGAACGAGACTTTTTACGATAATGTCAGGGTGCCCAGGGAGAATATGGTGGGGGAACTGAACCGGGGGTGGTATGTGGCGGTAGGTCTGCTGGAGTTTGAGCGCTCCGGGGCCAGCTATTTGGGGGCCTCCCGGCGGCTGCTGGAGGACCTGGTGAGGTACGCCGGGGAGAGGGGTCTGCGCCATCCCCTGCTGCGCAAACGCCTGGCGGACGCCGCCGTGGAGTTGGAGGTGGCCCGCTGGCTGAGCTACCGCACCGCCTGGATGCACCAGCACCAGATGGGCTACAGCCTGGAACCCCCCATGGCCAAGGTGTTCATGACGGAGATGATGCAGCGGGCCGGCTGCCTGGGGATGGAGGTGCTGGGGCTGCATGGCCAGTTGGAGCGGGGCGAGCCCCGCGCACCCCTTCAAGGCTCTATGGCCTTCCTCACCCAGCTTGCCCTGAGGGAGACCATTCTGGCCGGCACATCGGAGATTCAACGCATGCTTATCGCCACCCGGGGCCTCGGGCTGCCCCGGTAAGACCCGGTAAGAAGAAGAAGCCAATCAACAAAGGAGGATAAAGGATGGACCTGGGCCTGAGCGAAAACCAAGAAATGTTGCGCAAGATGGCCAGGGATTTCCTGGCCAACGAGTGTCCCAAGACCCTGGTGCGGGAGATGGAGGAGGACGAAAAGGGCTACAACCCGGAGTTGTGGGCCAAAATGGCCGAGCAGGGCTGGACCGGGCTTCCCTTCCCTGAAAAATACGGTGGT
>JASLQE010000134.1 GCA_030744635.1 Dehalococcoidia bacterium
ATTGTCCGCCGCGAGACGATATCCACCACATTCAGCAGTGGCGCGGGTAGGGTTTTTACTTCACTCAGGTTGCGGCTTGCCCGCACGATGCCAGGCTCCGCTTGGGCGGTGACCAGTAGCATGGACCCTTTGACTCCCAGCACGGCAATGGCCTGGGCCATTTCCCGGGTGCGAGGGGCGTCCATATCCATGCCCGAGACCACTACCACCGCATCTTCCCGCACCTTGTCCGATAGGGCCACCTTAAGGGCCAGCCGTCGCATTTTCTTGGGCATGTCCTTACGGAAGCTACGTAGCTGCGGAGGGAATGCCTTACCGCCACCCGGCTGCAAGGGGGAGCGCATGTCGCCCCGCCGTGCCCGGCCGGTATGCTTCTGCGAAAAGGGCTTTCGGGTACTCCCCGCCACCTCGCCACGCGTCTTGGCAACCGCATTACCCTGACGGGCGTTGGCCCGCTGACGCACCAGGGCCTGATGCAGCACAGCCGGATGCGGAGGCGCGCCGAAGACGGCGTCTTGCACCTCTATGCGGTCCACCTCTTCACCTTGCAGGTTGCGTACGGGCAGTATCATGCCTCTCCCTTAGCTTTACGTATGGCCACGAGGCCTTTCGGGGCCCCAGGCACAGAGCCCTCCAGTAGCAGCAAGTTCCTCTCCGGGTCCACGCGTACCACCCTCAGGTTCTTCGTCGTTACCCGTTGATTTCCCATATGCCCAGGCATGCGTTGTCCCTTCCAAACACGGCCCGGTGATGTGCCCGCTCCTATGGAGCCCGGGGCACGCGCGCGGTCGGACTGTCCATGAGTTTTAGGGCCGCCGCCGAACCCGTGGCGTTTCATCCCTCCGGCGAAGCCCTTACCCTTGGATGTCCCTGTTACGGCTACTTTATCCCCTGGCTCAAACTCGCCAACGGAAAGGACCTGGCCAACTTGATAGGCGGAACAGTCCGCCACCCGGAATTCCCGGAGGTAACGGAAGGGAGGCAGGCCTTTCAAGTGGCCCTTAAGCGACGAGCTTGGTTTTTTTATACTGCCAAAGCCTATCTGAATAGCCGCATAGCCATCCCTTTCCAGGGTTTTCACCTGGACAACGGTGCATGGGCCTACCTCCACGCCAGTCACACCCAGCAGGAAACCTTTGTCATCAAACAACTGGGTCATGCCAATCTTTCTACCTAAGATGCCTGGTATCATGGCTTGCCTTCAACTCGATTCCATGAGGACCTCACAGCGTTGTCCTCACTGTTTAATCTCAATATCCACGCCCGCCGGCATGTTCAACTGGGTAAGGGCGTCTATGGTCTTTGGGGTTGGCTCCAGAATGTCTATTATGCGCTTGTGAGTCCGGGTCTCAAACTGCTCCTGAGAATTCTTATCTATGAATGGGGAGCGGATGACCGAGTATCGCCGGATGCGGGTGGGCAGAGGGATAGGGCCTACCACCGTGGCCCCGGTACGTTCCGCGGTCTCCACGATTGTTACCGCGGACTGGTCCAGCAGCCTATGGTCGAAAGCCTTGAGGCGGATGCGTATCTTCTGCCTGGCCATATTATCTCCCCACCGGTCGCCCTGTGGCACGGCTTATGATATTCTCTCTCAAATCCTTGGGCACCTGTTCATAGTGGCCGAACTCCATGGCATAAGACGCCCTCCCCTGAGTCATAGAGCGCAGCTCCGAGGCGTACCCGAAGGTCTGCGCCAGAGGCACTAACCCGAACACCACCCGGCTATCGTGTCGCACCTCAACCCCTTCTATCCGGGCACGGCGAGCGTTCAGGTCCCCCAGGATATCCCCCAGAAACTCCTCCGGAGAGACCACCTCCATCTTCATCACGGGTTCCATAAGCACAGGCCGTCCCCGTTTTGCCCCCTCCCTGAGTGCAATAGAGCCAGCCATCTTGAAAGCCAGCTCTGATGAGTCCACATCATGGTAGCTACCATCGTAAAGGGTAGCCTTGATATCAGTAAGGGGATAACCGGCAAGGACGCCACTTTCCATGGCTTCTTTTATGCCGGCCTTTACAGAGGAGATGTACTCCCTGGGTACCGTACCTCCCTTTACGCCATCTACAAAGGTCAGGCCGGAGCCCCTGTCGGCCGGCTCCAGCGCCACCCACACCACACCGAACTGCCCGTGGCCGCCGGTCTGGCGAACGAATCGGCCTTCCGCCTTCACCGTAGCGGTGATAGTCTCCCTATATGCCACCTGGGGACGCCCTACGTTAGCGGTTACTCCGAATTCGCGCACCATGCGGTCCACCAGGACCTCCAGATGCAGTTCACCCATACCGGATATAAGGGTCTGGCCGGTATCGGGTTCGTGGCGCACCTTGAAGGTGGGGTCCTCCTCCGCC
>JASLQE010000135.1 GCA_030744635.1 Dehalococcoidia bacterium
TCGGGGGCGAAGCGGGGGGCGCGGCCGAAGGACAGTATTACATTGAAGCGGGTGCCGACAACCAGCACCACATCCGCCTCCCGGAAGGCCAGGCTGCGGGCACCGGGGAAGCACAGGGGGTGGTCTTCAGGGATGATGCCTCTACCCTGTGGGGTGGTGTAGAAGGGGATGCCAGCGGAGTCCACGAACTCCCGCAGCTCCTCGGCGGCATCCGACCACAGTGCTCCCGAACCGGTGACGACGATGGGGCGCTGGGCTTCAGCCAGCATGCTGATAGCCCGGGATATAAGCTCCGGGTTGCCCAGCGGGCGAGACGGCGGCGGGGCCTGAGGAGGAAAATACACATCCCCTTCCTCCAACCGCTGGTGGAGCACATCGCCCGGCAGGTCTACATACACCGGGCCGGGGCGGTTGCCCGTGGCGTGCTGGAAGGCCATGTGAATATACTCCGGAATTCGCTTGGCGTCGTTGACCCGGCGGGACCACTTGGTAATGGGTTTCATCATATCCACCTGGTCCATCTCCTGGAACGCCTCCAACTCAGACTGGGACTGGGCGCTGGAGCCGCCCAGCACCACCAGAGGAGAGGCGTCGGCGAAAGCGGTGGCCACACCGGTGACCAGGTTGGTAACACCGGGTCCGGAGGCGGCGGAACATAGCCCCGGCTTGCCCCGCACCCGGCCCCAGGCGTGGGCCGCCATGGCGGCGGCCTGCTCGTGGCGTACATCAACCACCTTTAGCTCTTCAAAGGCAGCGGCCATAGTAAACCGCACCATGGGGCCTCCGGTGAGGAAAAACAGGGCCTCCGCCCCCTGCTGCTTCAGTGCCCGGGCTACTAACCGGGAGCCGGTGGTTGATGCCATAGCGCTCCTTTCAGGTCTCAGTAGATATTGGCCCTATTGTAAACCGGAAGTGGGCCGGAGACAACAGGCCCTCCCTAGGGTCATTTAGGGTGCCTTTTTCCCCACCCGCCCGGTTTTATTTTTGCGGGGGACACCCCTCCGATTGTCCGCCTTGCGGACTCCGCTCCCTGATGCGGAGGGTTCCACCCATCGGTCCGAAGGACTCTCCGCCTCGCGGAGTCCGATAATCCGTTCGGACCGGACTCTTTAGGAGAGTCCGATGAGCAAAGCATCATCGGGCCGCGGCCCCCCTCCAAAGGTGCAGAGCCCCTTTGGAATCCCCATGGCTAACCAGACATCCCCTAAGAGTATTGGCTTATGAAATCCCCAATCTTATCGAAGTACTGCTTGTGACCCCTTATCATCAAATCATTGTGGTCAGCGCCCTGGATGATGAGCAGGTCCTTATCCCTGGCGCCGGAGCTTTCGTACATCTCTATCCCCTCCTGAACCGGCAGTATCTGGTCATACTCCCCGTGAATCACGCAAGTGGGGATGCTTACAGTCTTGATTTTATCCTTGTTCAGGAAAGTGCCTGACGAGAGCTTCTCCTTTGCGCTGTCCTCCAGGAAGCCCCAAAGCCGGTGCAGGTTGTTGGCCGAACCGCTCTCGATGATAAGCCCTTTGACCTCGCCCTGGCGGTGATAGGCCAGCTCTACGGCGGGCATGCTGCCCAGAGACCGTCCCATGATGAAAACGCTGTCCTTGAAGCCCCCGCTGTTGATAACCCTCCTGAACCCGTCGTAGACGGGATGGCAGTCCTTTAACAGGTTTGAGATGGTCGGCTTGCCGCTGCTCAGGCCATAGCCTCTGTAGTCCGCCACGAACAGGTTGACCCCTTTTTCCAGATAGAACTGAGCAAGCCACTCGTGGTCGGCTACGGTCTCACCATTGCCGTGGAAGTAGAGGATAGTGGGAAACTCAGTTCCCCGTACCCACATGGCGCACCCGATTCTGACTCCGCCCTCCACCTCCACGAAATGTGTGGTGGCGCTGCTTACCGGGTCCTCTGACGGCTGCGGGAAATATAAGGGAGAATAGGCGATTGGGAAGACTATCTCAAGAATCTCCGGTATGTCCATGAATGAAGTGTCGGTTTCGTGCGACATAAATGCCCTGGGGCATCATATCACACTCTCTCTGCCCGCAGTAAGGCGGCGGCCATATGTGGGGGCTTCTTGCCTCTATCGCTGGCTGCCGCCTTATCCGGGGCTGTCTGCCCCTAAAGGGCTGTACCGGATAGGGATAGGGCCTACCTTCCTTTGTATACAGGCTTCCTCTTTTCCAAAAAGGAGTCCAGAGACTCTTTATAGTCCTCGGTAGACATCAGACTGTCAATGGTGGCGGCTATCCACGCCTCAACATCGGGCCCGACCATTCGGGCCTTCCTCAGCTTGCGCACACCCTCCACCACGGCCTTCGCTGCCAGCGGCGGCAGCTCACTGATTTCCTCGGCCATCTGCCTTGCCGCTGCCATCAGCTCCGAATCGGGGACCACTTTGTTGAGCAACCCCATCTCCAGGGCGTGCTGGGCGCTAAGTTTCTTGCCCAGGCCCAGCTCCACCGCCTGGCAGTGGGGGAACACATCTACCAGGCCCCGTACCAGAAAAGTGGGAATCCTGTTGCGCAGCACCTCCGCTATCTGGAATGTGGCGCTTTCGGCGGCAATCCGGAGGTCGCACAGCATGGTCCACAGGAAGCCACCCCCCAGGGCGAAGCCGTTGATGGCCCCTATGACGGGTTTGGTCACCTCCCCGTTGTCCAGGGGGGTCCTGGCCGGTAGCCGCTTTTCCCCTCTGGCCGCCGCCTCCTTGATATCCATACCCGAGCAGAAAGACCTTCCGGTACCCGTATAGATGGCCACCCAGGCATCGTCATCACCCATAAACTGCCGCCAGGCGGCATTGATGTCCCGGACCATGTCGTTGCTCTGGGAGTTGAGCCGCTCGGGGCGGTTCATCCTTATGATTGCGATGTGCCCGTCCCTCTCATAGTCGACAAACTGATAGTTCATGGTTTTACCCCCAATTCGGACTCGTCTACGCAGTGGGAGCTACATCGCATCCATCACCCGGCGGCTTCGCCCCGATGATATGTCCGTTACGGCAAACTGTCAACCAAGTTAAGGGTATTGAGCGATGCGTTAACCCTTTTTATTCGCGCCCCCTGTGCCCGCGAGGGTGATACATGGTCTATCATGGTGTGGGGGACTCGACACCATATAGTGGGGAACTTGACACCATATAAGGGTAGCGGCACAATGAGCACGCATGGCTGGCGGCCAAGACAGACTTATTTTCCCCCGTACGCTTCTTTGGTAGGGGCGGGGACGGTTAGACGCATTCAAGGCGGAGTGAGTAGAGTGAGTAATGAATACAGGAGGTAGGTATGCCTAAGCTTCTGGAAGGCAGGGTTGCCGTGGTAACCGGTGCGGGGCGGGGCCTGGGGAGGGGCCATGCGATGTTGATGGCGACGCAGGGGGCCAAGGTTGTGGTCAACGATGTCGGAGGGGCGACCGATGGTGTGGGGGTATCCAGGTCCCCCGCGGATGAAGTGGTGGAGGAGATAGGAAAGGCCGGCGGAGTAGCGGTTGCCAACTACGATTCCGTATCTACACCGGAGGGGGCGGATAACATCATCAAGGCGGCACTGGACAGTTTTGGCCAGTTGGACATCATGGTCAACAACGCCGGTATCCTCCGGGACCGGATGGTGTTCAACATGGGGGATGAGGAGTGGGACCTGGTGATGAAGGTCCACCTCTACGGCACATTCTACTGCACACGGGTGGCCTCCAGGCTCATGCGCGGGCAGAGGTACGGCCGGATAATAAACACTTCGTCAATATCCGGGCTGGGCAATATGGGACAGGCCAACTACTCAGCGGCCAAAGAGGCCATAGTAGGCTTTACCCGCACGGCGGCCAGGGACCTGGCCAGGTACGGGGTGACCTGCAACGCCATCCGTCCCGGCGCTGCCACCAGGATGACCATGACCGATGATCTCTATGAGGCCCGCAAGAGGAGCATGGGCCAAGAAGAGGCCGACGAGTGGCGGAGAACCGCCATGGCCAGGACCCCGGAGGATGTATCGCCTATAGTGGCCTATCTGGCCTCGGAGCAGGCGGCCAAGTTCAATGGATGCATATTCGAGGTCCGGGGCGACTTTATCGGCATGTATGCAGACCCGCCCCGGCTGGGCGTTACCATGCGCACACAGAATGGAAGGTGGACGCCCGAGGAGCTCAATGAGCTTATGCCCAGGATGGTGGCTGGCAGCCTGAGGGAAATCCCGACATCAGCCGAGCAGCTTCTGGCCCCGGACGCCAAGGGCTGGGTGCTGTCGGGAGGCGAGCTTAAAGAGGTGGAGGCCTTTCTTCCCTGAGGGCGTGCCCCCGGTTCCCGGCCTATGCGCCACCCTTGACCTCTACCAGAGACCGTCCAGGCCTCTTAGCCTCCATGCCCAGGCTCTCCATAAAGGCATCGATCTGGGAAACCACCTCCCCCTGGTTTAGCTCCGAGGTGTTGGCGCAGGCCGTCTGGTAGGATGTGACCGGCAGGCCTGCCTTTTTGAGGAAGGCGATGGACTCCATAGCCCCGCACAGGTTTCCCAGGCAGCCCCGGTCCATGGCAAAAACGGCGCCATCAATTTTGAAGTGACGGGCCATGGCCACGCGGTGGCCAACCCGCGCGCTGAGCTTGGGGCGCTGGTAGTACCGGGTGAACACCACCGCCATGGAACGTAGGATATCATCCCGGGTCTTTAGCGGCAGCCCCATGTCTTCGGGCATGGGGCATATGGCCCAGGAGCCGTCATCGTTCACATTGAACAGGCCGCCGAACTCCGTGAAGTAAAGCCATGAGCCTATGCAGGTGGCCCCGTAGCGGTTGAAGTAGCGTATTATGTTGGTGGGATACCAGGGCACCGGCCCCTCGTGGAACAGGCGGCACCTCTCCGTGCTCAGGGCGGCTATGCCGCCATCTACCCGGCCCGATATCTCGTCCAGGGCGTTTTTATAAAAGTCTCTTACCTCGGGCAGGTACATGGCACCCCGCCACATAAGGGTGGCGAAGGAGGCCAGCGTCTTCTGGTCCAAGGGGGCGGGCACAGCCGCCTGGCACTCCATCATGCGGGTCAGGTAGATACGGGACCGCCACTCGTTAAGCCAGCCTTCGGCCAGCTTCTCATCGTCAAACCTCCGTCCGGTGGTCTTCTGGAGCCATTCCACCGCTTCCTGAAGCTGGGCAAACATGTAATCAGCATCGGCCGGGCGGTGCTCTTCCTGCCACGCCCACTCCACCACGAAGCTGGGAATCTGGAAGTAGTACTCCTGGTAGAGCTAGTGGGCCTTCATCTGCCCCTGGCAACCCAGTGACTTGAAGTGGATATCAGGCCTCAGGATTTCATCGGTGCGCTTATCGAGCCCGAAGCGCTCCATCAGTATGGAGCCGAGCGCGATGCGCAGGGTGGCGCAGCAGTCGTTGCTATAGCCCTGGGCGCTGGCCAGCTCGTTCATCCTGGTGATAAGGCGCAGATCCTGCATATCGGGGCCGATGGGCATGGGGGAGAGTAGCTGTAAGCCGCCCACCACACCGGACACAACGGAGGAGAGAGGCCCCGGCCCCCCCCAACACCACCAGCTCTCCCCGGTCCTTGGCGGTAAAGGTATCCCTTGCCAGCCTCCGCCATAGCTCCTCCAACCTGCCCCAGCACTCCAGCCGCTTTGTGGGATATAGGTTCTGCACTGCCATAACGCTTCCTCTTGGTCCAGCTACTGAAGGTCTCAGCCCAGCCCGGTCCTCTTAGGCCCATCATAGCCAGCCTGGCCCAAATGTCAAGCCCCATAGGTGGCTGTGGCGCAACACTCAGTCACCCCGGCCTTAGCTGGACGGCACCGGGCCGGGTGTTGTAAAATTTGGCAGGAAGGCGAAGGGGCGGGCGGATAGATTTCGCTCCTGAGCCTCGAAGGCGGGCCGCTAGCTCAACTGGCAGAGCAACTGACTCTTAATCAGTAGGTTACAGGTTCGAGTCCTGTGCGGCCTACCACCGCTCCATTATCCAGATATCAGGGCCACACATAGTCAATACAGAGGGTGGAGGGCCAGGTAGAATCGCTTATCGATAGAGCCGCCTCAGATTTAGTCCACTCCAGGCACGCCATTGCGCTGACCGGGGCCGGTATCTCTACGGAGTCCGGGATACCGGACTTCCGGGGCCCCAACGGCGTGTGGACAAAGAACCCCGAGGCCGAACGGAGGGCCTACCGCTCCTATGAGACCTTCCTGATGGACCCCAAAGCCTACTGGGAGGAGCGGCTGAGCGATACGGCCCCCTTCGCTATCATATTCCGAGAAGTGGAGAAGGCCAGACCCAACCCGGGCCACCTCGCCCTGGCCGAGCTGGAGGAGATGGGCATCCTCAAGGGTGTGATTACGCAGAATGTGGACGGGCTGCACCGCAGGGCGGGGTCCCGGAACATACTGGAATACCACGGCTGCTCCTTCAGGCTCCGGTGTGCCGCCTGTGGCACCAGGTTTGAGCGGGAGGACTACGACCTGGAGGGCTTGCGGGGCAGGGGGGAGCTGCCTCCACGGTGCCGGAGCTGCGGTGGGGTAGTGAAGTCGGACACGGTATCCTTCGGTGAACCTATCCCCTCGGATGTGGCGCGCCAGAGCCAGGAGGAGTCCCTCAAATGCGACCTGATGCTGATATGCGGCACCTCCGCCGTGGTCTACCCCTTTGCCGAACTGCCCCGGATAGTGGGTCGGCGGCAGGCCGGTGGTGCGGCGACGGTGATAGAGGTGAACGCTGAGCCGACACCGCTGACCCAGGAGGGAATCTCCGACTTCATCATCCAGGGCCTGACGGGTGAAATCCTGCCCCGGATAGTGGAGGAGGTCAAGAGAAGGCTGACGGGTTGACTAACGCCTGGTTATGCCGATTGGCGCAACAGCCAGGATTTTTCACTGTCTATTGCAAGCGCCGTATCCGGGCCATGCTGAGCATGGCTATTACCCCGATAGCGGCACCCGCCCCGGCCAGGATGGCGGTGCCTGTGGGCGCTCCCCAGGCCTCTGCCATGACCCCCAGAAGTAGCATACCCAGCGGGGTCGTGCCCCAGGATAGCTCCCGTAGGGACATGACCCGGCCCCGGAGATGGTCGGGGACGATGAGCAGCACCAGTGTGGAGCGCAGGGCGGTGAATATGCTGTTAGTGGCCCCCACAATCAACAGCAGGATGATGGATAGCCATAGCCATTGGGAGGCCGAGAAGGCCACCAGGGTCAACCCCGGGATGATGATGGAGAGGAAGAACAGCACCCCTTTATGGCTGTAGTCCCCCTTCGATGCCAGCCAGATAAGACCGATGAGTGCGCCCACACCTATGGAGGTATTCAGGAACCCCAGCCCGCCGGCCCCAGTGTTGAGCACATCCCGGGCGAAAACGGGAAGCTGGCTGACATACACGAAGATAAACATCATGGGGACGAACGACATGACGGTTATGCCCAGGATGGCCCTGTCCGCCGCCACATACCGGAGGCCCTCCGTCACGCTGGTCCACACCCCCGCCTTGTGGGACTCTGTGGGCATGGGAGGGGCCTTGAGCTTCAGCAGCCACATTACGGCCAGCAGGCAGGCCAGGAAGCGCACCCCCATGATGCCCGCCACACCGTAGGCGGCGATATAGAGTCCCGCTAAGGGGGAGCCTATTATCCGGCTTGACATGACCGCCAGGCTGTCCAGGGATACCGCATTGGGGTAGTGCGCACGGTCTACGATGCTGGCCAGAAGGGTGGCCCGGGCGGGGTGGTTGAAAGCGATAAATACTCCGCTGAGGAAGGAATAGGTCAGGAGGTGCGCCACCGTCACACTGCCGGTGAGCACCAGGACGACCATAACGGCGGAGATGCCCGATAGTCCCAGCAGGGTGGCTATAAGCAGCTTTTTACGGTCTACCCGGTCCGCCGTTGCCCCGGCGATAAAGGGGAAAATGAGGAGGGCGACGAAGCGCATGAACTCGGTGAGGCCCACCATGAAGGGGGAGTTGGTCATTTGCAGCACCAGCCACCCCACCGCAATCCGCTCCATCCACTCCCCGGTATGCTCCGAGGCCGAGCCGAGCCACAGGAGGCGGAAGTCCCGTATCTTCAGAGAGGCGAAAGTGCGGCCCAGCCAGATGGCGGGAGCCGTCATGGACTGCCTTGCCTACATCTACAACGCCGGGAGGGTAGGGGCATGGTGCAGCGGCTCAGGGGCTGATTCTCTTCAGCCCCTGGCTCTCCATGAAGGTCTCCAGGGTATCCACCACCTGTGACTGGGAGAGGTCCCGCCGGTCCACATAGTTCCCCTCATAGACCGTAGCCGGGATGCCCCTCTCCTGTAGCGCCCGTTTCAACTCCAGTGCCCCCGCAGTCACCCCTTCACAGCCCCGGTTTAGGTGGATGACCGCCCCATCCACCCCCCACTCCTCCACGAAACGCAGGGTGTTGGTGAGCCGGGTCTGTGGGGTGATGATGTCCTCGTAGAAGGGGGTATCCGCGTACCATTCGGCCAGGTATGGTACCAGGTCGTCCCGGCCCCTGAACCGGAGGCCCAGCCCCCGAGGGTGCCGCCTGGCCTTCAGCTTGCCGTCGTCCCCATCCTCGTATGCCCCCATCAGGGTAAAGGAGGTATGGGAGCCTATGGTGGTGGCACCGTACTGCTCCGCCACCTTGTAGATGCCCAGCCAGTAGAAGGGGGGCTGGTTATCGTGCATCAGCCGGTACCTCTCGGTGGGCAGGGCGGCTATGCCCTCCCGCACCCGCTCCTGTACCTCATCCCGCAGGCTACGGTAAAAGGACGCCGCTTCCGGCTTGTGGCGTATGAGGCAGGCT